>NZ_RZST01000036.1:0-27111 GCF_003997575.1 Mesorhizobium sp. M1A.F.Ca.IN.022.07.1.1 | reverse complement strand
ACGCTTGGCTTCGTCGCCGGGCTTGCATTGGCCGACGCGCTCGATGCCGTCGTCCCGCAAGGCCGGATCGCCGTTGGCCTGGACGGAGCCAGCGAAGGACGCAACCGCTTCGAGCTGAAATGGCCGAACGACGTGCTCGCCACCGGCGCCAAGCTTGCCGGCATCCTGCTGGAATCGACCCTGCTCGAAGGCGGCCGTTTCGCGGTTGCCGTCGGCATCGGCGTCAACGTCGTGGCATACCCCGAGGATCTGCCTTATCCGGCGACGTCGCTGCAGGCGCTGGGTGCCAATTGCGATGCCGAGATGCTGTTCCTGGCGCTCTCGGATGCCTGGAGCGAGAATTTCAGATTGTGGGACGACGGGCGGGGACTTAGCGCGATCAGGAAACGCTGGTTGGCGCGCGCCGCGGGGCTCGGCGGCGAGGTTGCTGTCAGAATTGACGGCAATGTGGTGCGCGGCGTCTTCGAAACCATTGACGAGGACTGCCGTTTCGTGATCCGCGACGATGACGGAACTGTTTTGACGATCGCGGCCGGCGACGTGCATTTCGGCGCGGTCGCGTCGGCCCGTCTTTGACGACTTGATTTGATTGGCTTGGCCTGACTGGCCAGGAAGGAAAGGATTTATGGCGAATACTGAGAACGCCGAACTCGTCTTCGCGCCGCTCGGCGGCGTCGGCGAGATCGGCATGAACTTCGCCCTCTATGGCTACGGGCCCGCGGACGCGCGCGAATGGATCGTAGTCGATGTCGGAGTCACATTTCCGGACAGCGCGCATCCGGGCGTCGATCTGATCCTGCCCGACACACGCTTCATCGAGGAGAACCTCGACGGCTTGCGCGGCGTGGTCGTAACCCATGCGCATGAGGACCATTACGGCGCGCTGCTCGATATCTGGCCGAAGCTCAAAGTGCCGGTCTGGATGACGCCGTTCACCGCCGGCCTGCTGGAGGCCAAACGGCAGGGCGAGCAGAACGCGCCAAAAATCCCGGCAATGATCTACAGGGCCGGCGAGACGTTCACTATCGGGCCGTTCGAGATCGAAGCCATCCCGGTTGCGCATTCCATTCCCGAGCCGATGTCGCTGGCGATCGCTACGCCCGCCGGCACGGTAATCCACACCGGCGACTGGAAGATCGATCCGGCGCCGACGATCGGCCCCAAGACGGATGAGGCGCGCTTCCGCGCTTACGGCGACAAGGGCGTGCTGGCGCTAATCTGCGATTCCACCAATGCGCTGCGGGAAGGGGAGTCGCCGTCGGAAGTGGCGGTCGGCGAGGGCCTGAAAGGCGTCATCGAAAACGCCAAGGGCCGCGTCGCGGTCACCACCTTTTCCTCCAATGTCGGGCGCATCGTTTCGATCGCCAAGGCTGCGCGGGACGCCGGCCGGCAGTGCCTTGTGCTCGGCCGCTCGCTGAAGCGCGTGATCGATGTCGCGACCGAACTCGGCTACATGGACGGCCTGCCGGAATTCATTGCCGAGGAGGATTACGGCTATATCCCGCGCGAGAATCTGGTGGTCATCTGCACCGGCAGCCAGGGCGAGCCGCTGGCCGCACTTGCGAAGCTGTCGCGCGACGAGATGAAGTCGGTGGCGCTGACGGCCGGCGACACGGTGGTGTTTTCCTCGCGCACCATTCCCGGCAACGAGAAGGCGATCCTGGAGATCAAGAACCGGCTGATCGACCTCGGCATGAAGATCATCGAGGACGGCGACGCGCTGGTGCATGTCTCCGGCCATCCGCGCCGCAGCGAATTGCGCAAGATGTATGAATGGGTGCGGCCGCAGATCGGCGTGCCGGTGCACGGCGAGGCGGCGCATCTGGTGGCGCAGGGCTCGCTGATGTCGATGTCGGGCATCGGCCAGGTGGCACAGGTGCGCGACGGCGATATGCTGAGGCTCTGGCCCGGTCCGGCCACGATCATCGACCAGGTGCCGTTCGGCCGCCTCTACAAGGATGGATACTTGATCGGAACCGACCAGGCGATGGGCATACGCGACCGGCGCAAGCTGTCCTATGCCGGGCATGTCGCGGTCAACGTCGTGCTCGACGAGAAATACGAGCTAGCCGGCGATCCCGATCTGGTGGCGATCGGCGTCGCCGAGGCCGATGCCAGCGGCGAGACGCTAGAGGACCTGATGCTCGATGCGGCAATCGGCGCGGTGGACTCGATCCCCCGCCAGCGCAGAAAAGACCTCGACCTTGTGCAGGAGGCCGTGCGCCGCGCCGTCCGCGGCGCCGCCAACGAAGCCTGGGGCAAGAAGCCGCTGGTGACGGTGTTTGTCACTAGATAAGGGAGTAGGGGAGTCGGGAATAAGGGAGTAGGGAATAGCAAATAGCTCGGAGTTTTTCCTACCCCCCTACTCCCCTAACTTTCGGAGCGCTTATGCTCGGACGCCTAAATCATGTCGCGCTTGCCGTGCCGAACCTGGCTGCGGCGACAGCTGCGTACCGCGATACGCTGGGCGCTCGGCTGAGCGAGCCGCAGGCGCTGCCGGAACATGGCGTCACGGTTGTGTTCGTCGATGTCGGCAACACCAAGATCGAGCTGCTGGAGCCGCTGGGCGACGCTTCACCGATCGCGGCTTTCCTCGCGAAGAACCCGTCGGGCGGCATGCATCATGTCTGCTACGAGGTCGACGATATCCTCGTCGCGCGCGACCATCTCAAGGCGAGCGGCGCGCGTGTTCTCGGCGACGGCAATCCGAAGATCGGCGCGCATGGCAAGCCGGTGCTGTTCCTGCATCCCAAGGACTTCTTCGGCACGCTGGTCGAATTGGAGCAGGCATGAACTGGGTTTCCTTTGTCGCACTGTTCTTCGTCACCTGGTGGCTGGTGCTGTTCGCGGTGCTGCCGTTCAGCCTGCGCACCCAGGATGAGGACAAGGACGTGACGCTCGGCACGGTGTCGAGCGCGCCGAAGGGACCGCACATGCTGCGCGCGGCGATCCGCACGACGGTCGTCACCGCGATCGTGATCGGCATTTTCTACGGCCTGACAAGGGGGCTCGGCTTCGGCTTCGACGACATCCCGCACATCGTGCCGGACTTTACTCATACTGCCGGCCGCTAGCGCCCTGCACAGTTCCGCAAGTATTGATCAACCCGCGCCCGTGCTGGTTGAAATCGGAAGCCGACTTCCGATTTTGAGGGCTAACGCAGCGTAATGCTGTTTGGCAGGTCGTGGTCCTAAGCAGATGATTGCACAAAAAAAATGCAAGGCACGAGGCCTTGCAATTTAAACGCGTCCGATCTGTTTCCGGTGTCCGGCGGCAGCGAGTAACCGCGCCTAGATCGCATCCTCCCAAGACTTTGACCGCGTAGGAGAGCAGATTTTTCTCCGCCCTCTCGGTTATCGGCGCACACTAGACCAAGGCAGGTGAAAATGTCACGAAGAATCTTGCCCCCAAATAGGCAATATCGTGCTGCACTGCACAATAGTGGGGCAGCGCTTGCTTGTGAATCGATCAAAAGGCCAGATGCGGCACTTTGGTGGCCAAAACGGGCCTTTTGATCATGCGCAGAACGCCGCAACACTTTGGAGCGCTCGGGTTTCCATTCGGTCATGAAATGGCTATGAAGCCCGGGCAAGCAGCCTCGGTTGCGCCGATTCCCCGCGCCGCCATTTTTTCATTCACGGACCAGTCCATGCGTTTGTCGCGCTACTTCCTGCCCATTCTCAAAGAAAACCCCCGTGAGGCCGAAATCGTCTCGCATCGGCTGATGCTGCGCGCCGGCATGATCCGCCAGCAGGGGCAGGGCAGCTTCTCCTGGCTGCCGCTCGGCAAGCGCGTGCTGGACAAGGTCTGCCAGATCATCCGCGAGGAGCAGAATCGAGCCGGCGCGCTGGAAATCCTGATGCCGACCATCCAGTCGGCGGATCTGTGGCGCGAGAGCGGCCGTTACAATGACTACGGCAAGGAGATGCTGCGCATCAAGGACCGGCAGGACCGCGACATGCTCTATGGTCCGACCAATGAGGAAATGGTCACCGAGATCTTCCGCGCCTACGTCAGGTCCTACAAGGACCTGCCGCTCAACCTCTATCACATCCAGTGGAAGTTCCGCGACGAGGTGCGCCCCCGCTTCGGCGTGATGCGCTCGCGCGAGTTCCTGATGAAGGACGCTTACTCCTTCGATCTCGATTTTGAAGGCGCCAGAGCCGCCTATAACCGCATGTTCGTCTCATACTTGAGGACGTTCACGCGCATGGGCCTGCAGGCCATTCCGATGCGCGCCGATACCGGCCCGATCGGTGGCGACCTCAGCCACGAATTCATCATCCTGGCCGAGACCGGCGAGAGCCAGGTGTTCTGCGACCGCGCCTATCTGTCGCTCGACGTGCCCGGCGCGGATACGAACTTCTCCAACGATGCCGAGATCGGCGGCATCGTGACGAAATGGACGACTCCTTACGCCGCCACCGACGAGATGCATGACGAAGCGGCATGGGAGAAGGTGCCCGAAGGCGAGAGGCTCTCGGCGCGCGGCATCGAGGTCGGCCATATCTTCCATTTCGGCGAGAAGTATTCCAAGCCGATGAACGCGAAGGTCACCGGTCCCGATGGCAAGGACCATTATGCTTCGGGCGGCTCGTACGGCATCGGCCCGTCGCGGCTGGTCGCGGCAATCATCGAGGCGAGCCATGATGATAACGGCATTATTTGGCCGGAAGCGGTCGCGCCGTTCAATATCGGTCTGATCAACATGAAGGTCGGCGATGCCGAATGCGACCGCGTCTGCGGCGAGCTCTACGCAGCGCTGACCTCGGCCGGCAAGGACGTGCTTTATGACGACACCGACCAGCGGCCGGGCGGCAAGTTCGCAACCGCCGACCTGATCGGTCTGCCCTGGCAGGTGATCGTCGGACCGCGCGGGGTGGCTAGCGGCGAGGTCGAGATCAAGCACCGCCGGAGCGGCGAGCGCGAGACGCTGCCGATTGCGGAGGCCCAGAAACGCCTGGGTATCGCCTGATGGGCGAGGCGGCTGCAGCTCGATCGCCGGCAGGCGCCTTTTCAGGCTTCGAGCGCATGGTGGCGTGGCGCTACCTGCGTTCGCGGCGCAAGGAGACGGTGATCTCGGTCATCGCCTCGATCTCGTTCCTCGGCATCATGCTGGGCGTCGCCACGCTGATCGTCGTCATGGCGGTGATGAACGGTTTTCGCGCCGAGCTGCTCACCCGCATCCTCGGCGTCAACGGCCATCTGATCGTGCAGCCGCTCGATTCGCCGCTGGAGGACTATGCGCAGGTGGCGAGCCGCATCAACGGCGTTGCCGGCGTCAAATACGCTATCCCGCTGATCGACGGGCAGGTGCTGGCGCAAGGTAATGTCGGCGGCGGCACCGGCGCGCTGGTGCGCGGCATTCGCGCCGAGGATCTCAACAAGATCTCGATTGTGTCCAGCAACATCAAGCAGGGTACGCTCGACGGTTTCGACACCGGCGATGGCGTGGCGATCGGCAAGCGCATGGCCGAGAATCTCGGGCTGGTGCTCGGCGACACCATCACGCTGATCTCACCCGAAGGCGACGTTACCCCGCTTGGCACCACGCCGCGCATGAAGGGCTACAAGGTGGCGGCGATCTTCGAGGTCGGCATGTCGGAATATGACAGCTCGATCGTCTACATGCCGTTTTCGGAAGCCCAGCTCTATTTCAACATGGACGGACGGGCGCAGACCATCGAGATCTATGTCGACAATCCGGACAATGTGGATGCGCTGAAGCCGTTGGTCGAGCAGGCGGCGCAGCGGCCGGTCGACCTCGTAGACTGGCGCCAGCGCAACGAGACCTTCTTCTCGGCGCTGCAGGTCGAGCGCAACGTCATGTTCATGATTCTCACGCTGATCGTGCTGGTGGCGGCGCTCAACATCATCTCCGGCCTCATCATGCTGGTGAAGGACAAGGGGCACGACATCGCGATCCTGCGCACCATGGGCGCGTCGCGCGGCGCGATCCTGCGCATTTTCCTGATGACGGGGGCTGCGATCGGGGTCACCGGCACCATCGCCGGCGTGCTGCTCGGCGTCGTCATCTGCCTCAACATCGAATCGATCCGCCAGTTCTTCTCCTGGATGACCGGCAGGATCCTGTTCAATCCCGAGCTCTATTTCCTCAGCCAGTTGCCTGCGAAGATGGACCCGCGCGAGACCACCTATGTCGTCATCATGGCGCTCACCCTGTCTTTCCTGGCCACGGTGTTTCCGGCTTGGCGCGCAGCCCGGCTCGATCCGGTCGAAGCCTTGAGGTACGAGTGATGGCCGAAGCCATTATCGAGCTTAAGGGCGTCGAGCGGCACTATGTCCAGGGGCCGCGCAAGCTGACCATTCTGAACGGCGCCGACTTCTCGCTCAGGCGTGGCGAGATGGTGGCGCTGGTGGCGCCGTCGGGCACCGGCAAGTCGACGCTGCTGCATACGGCGGGGCTGCTCGAGCGGCCGGACGCCGGCGACGTGATCCTCAGCGGCCGCGCCTGTGGCCCGCTGTCGGATGACGAGCGCACCGCTATCCGCCGCAACGATGTCGGCTTCGTCTACCAGTTCCATCATCTGCTGCCGGAGTTCACCGCGCTCGAAAACATCATGATGCCGCAGCTGATCAAGGGGCTCGGCCGCAAGGAGGCATCCGAGCGGGCGGCGCAGCTTCTCGACTACATGCAGATCGGCAAGCGGGCGCAGCACCGGCCGGCCGAGCTATCCGGCGGCGAGCAGCAGCGCGTGGCGATCGCCCGCGCGGTCGCCAATGCGCCGCTGGTGCTGCTGGCCGACGAACCTACCGGCAATCTCGACCCGGCCACCGCCTCTTACGTGTTCGATGCGCTGGAGGCGCTGGTCAGGCAGTCGGGGCTGGCAGCGCTGATCGCCACCCACAATCACGAGCTGGCCTCGCGCATGGACCGGCGGGTGACGCTGGCAGAAGGCAAGGTGGTGCCGCTTTAAGGCAAGCCGATATTAGGCTGGGGCCGGCCTCGACCGCAGTTTCTTGCGCGTACAGTACCGCCGTCTCCGGTCCTCGGAACTTACTATCCTCGGCTCTGCCCGATCTCGACTTGCCCTCCGCGCGCTCAAAAAGAGCCTATCGTCTCGTCAACCTTTCCTTAACCGTGCGCAAACGGATCGCCTGAATTCGCCAGCATGCCTCTCGGCTGATCGTTGACATTCGAACAAAATTAGAACAAATTGCGAACATATTAACAACAGGAGAGAGTTATGGCCGATCTGGTTCAGGATGTCGTCTCGCTGGTCTGCATGAGCACCTTTCTCATTTCCATGGCGATCTGGATTGGCGCCATGTGAGCAGGCGGCTGGCGGCCGCCCCCTTGGGCGGACGAAGGGTCCGCTCTCTGTTTGGGACGGGCACGAGCTCGCCCATTGTTAAGCTTTTCTTGGCCGCACCCCCGCTAGCTTGGCTCGCAAAAACAGGGAGCAAGGGCAGTGTCGGTCATCGCCACGGTCACACTCGTGGCCGGAAATCTCGGACTGATCTTTCTCTTGATGACGGTGCCGCTCGGGCTGCGCACGGTTACGGTCAGCCGCGTGATCGAGGCTGACCGGAATCGCCTGTGGCAGGCGCTGTGGCCGTTCGGCAGCGACGCCGGCTGGTCGGGTGAAATCCTTTCCGTCGAACCGCTGGACGGCGAGGGGACGGCGCTGATCAAACTGTCCTGGGAAGGGCGCGACGGGCGGCCGATCGAACGCAAGGCGCGGCTCGACGATGTGGTGGAAGGCAGCCGTTTCTCGATGCGCGTCGTTGAGGACACGGCTCTCGATCCCTCGTTCTGGGCCGACTATCGCGAAACCACCGCGCTCGCGCCCGAAGGCGATGCGACGCGCGTTACGCTCACGCAAACCGACCGCTATCGCGGTGTCGCCTTCCTGATCTTCCGCTACTTCGCCATGCGCCGCGAGCTCGCCAAGTTGCAGGTCTGGGCGAGAACCGGAACGTATCGCAGGGGCGGCTGGTTCGAGCATCCGGTGAGCCAGATAGGCTTTGCCGTGCTTTCGGCCTTCATCCTGTGGCCGTTCTTCGGCCTCAACCTCGGGGGACTGGCGCTGGCTGTCATCCTAACTTCGGTGGTGGCGCTGCACGAGCTTGGCCACATGGCGGCATTCCGCCTGACGGGGCATCGCCGGGTGCGCATGATCTTCATTCCGTTGCTCGGCGGTATCGCCATGGGCGGCAGGCCGTATGACAGCCGCTTCGAGGTCGCCTTCGTGGCGCTGATGGGTGCGGGCTTCTCCGCTTTCCTGGTGCCTCTGCTGATCGCCGCCAGCGGCCTTGCCGGCAGCGAAGGACACCGCCCGGCGGCAGTGCTGCTGGCGACGCTTGCCGGCTGCGCGTCGCTGTTCAACATCGCCAATCTGGTGCCGGTGTGGAAGTTCGACGGCGGCCAAGTGCTGCGCCAAATCTGCCCGGGCCCGATCGCGCTGGCGCTGGCCTCCTTCCTGCTGCTGTTCGCGTTGCTGGCGCTCGGCTGGCGCGCCGGCTTCTCGCCAAGCTTTCTGCTCGTCGCCGGCGCGGTGTTCTCGGTCCTCAGCCTGCTCACGGTCGGCAGCGGCGTGAAACCGCGTCACGAGCTGAAGCCGATCCACGCCTTCGATCGCCTGGCCATGGCCGGCGCGCTGCTGGCGGTCTTTTCCATTCACGGCTATGGCGTGCTCTGGGCCTCCGCGCAACTGATGTAGCCGCGCCGGATTACCCTGCCTTTCGGGCCGGCTCGGCGACCGGGGCCGCGGCAGGCCCGAACACGTCCTCGAAGGCGGATTTCAGCGCGAGATCGAGATCGGCCATGGTGACCGGAAGGCCGAGATCGACGAGGCTGGTCACGCCATGGTCCGAAACGCCGCAGGGCACGATGCCACCGAAGTGGGAAAGCTCCGGCTCGACATTGATGGCAATGCCGTGAAAGCTTATCCAGCGCCTGAGCCTGATGCCGATGGCGGCGATCTTGTCCTCGGCGGGCCTGCCGTCAGGCATGGCAGGGCGATCCGGCCGCACCACCCAGACGCCGACGCGATCCTCGCGGCGCTCGCCGCGCACGTTGAAGGCGGCAAGCGTGCCGATGATCCACTCTTCGAGCGCGGCGACGAAGGCGCGGACATCCTCGCGCCGGCGCTTCAAGTCGAGCATGACATAGGCCACGCGCTGGCCGGGGCCGTGATAGGTGTATTCGCCGCCGCGTCCTGCGGCGAAGACGGGAAAGCGGTCAGGGTCGATGAGGTCCTCGATACGGGCGCTGGTGCCGGCGGTGTAGAGCGGCGGATGCTCGACCAGCCAGACCATCTCGCCGGCAGCGCCATTGCGGATGGCCTCGGCGCGCGATTCCATGAAGGCGAGCGCGTCGGGATAAGACGTCAGGCCGGGCTCGATGACCCACTCGACCGGCGCCGAACCGGGAAGGGGCAGGAACGACGTGGCGATCTGGCTGCGTTCTGTCATGGAACTTTCTCGATGCTCCCCTCATATGGCGGCAATTAGCTGAAACGTCCAGTTTCGGCCGGCCCGTGTCGAGGCTGTGGAGCATTGCGCCAGGAGCTTTGTCTGATGCATGTCGTTCTCCCAAAACCGTCATGCACTTTTGGGCGACATGCATTAGCGAATATTCCGCACGGCACCCTTGTTTCGCCGGAAACGATTTGCTACAGGCCCCGGGCCGGACGGTTCCGGCTCCTACCACGTGCGGTCGTGGCGGAATTGGTAGACGCGCAGCGTTGAGGTCGCTGTGGGGCAACCCGTGGAAGTTCGAGTCTTCTCGACCGCACCATTCTCCCCCAAAAAGGCACTGCTTGGATGAGCCCGTGAGGCGGCGCGTCCGACGTTCTGCGGGCCAAAACAAAAGCGGCGCCAGATCCTGCGGACCGCGCCGCCGCTTTGGGTTTCAAGCCCTTCCGTTCTGAAAAAACCCGGGCCTATCCCGTCCAGCCAAGGCCGGCCGAGATGCAATTGATCGAGACGAGCAGGGCGTCGGTCGTCCGCCTTCGATCCGCCGTGCCGGGACTGGTCCGAACCTCGCGCAGCAGATCGACCTGCAGGCGGTGGATGTCGTCCATCTGTCGCCGCAGATTGTCGAAACGCCGCTTGAACATCGGAAAGCGCGCGGAAAGATCGCCGCCGGTGAGGTCACCGATCAGGCGTCGCGTCAGCTCGTATTCGGCTCCGATGCGGCCGTAGATTCGCCAAGCTGCATCGGCGTCGGCTACCAGGCCGGCGTAGAGCTGCGCGATCTCCATGTCGGACTGGTAGAGCGTCTTCTCGGCCTCGTCGACGATCAGACGGAAGAAGCGCGAGCGCTCGAACATGCGGGCCAGAAGCTCGCGCCCGGCCTCGCCGCGCACCGTGACGAAGGCGTTCAGCGCGCTGCCGATGCCATACCAGCCGGTCAACAGATGACGGTTCTGGCTCCAGGCGAACACCCATGGAATGGCGCGCAGGTCGGCAATGCCGCTGGCGCCGAAACGGCGATCCGGCCGTGAGCCCATCTTCAGCAGCGCCAGTTCCGCAACGGGGCTCGCCTGGTTGAAATAATCGAGGAAGCCGGGCTCGGCCATCAACCGGGCATTGGATGCCTGCGACATGCCCGCCAGAGCCTCGAGCGCTTCGTCGAACTCCGGCGTTTCCTTCGGCCCGACATCAGCGGGCGATCCGACACTGTGGGCCAGAACGCCGGCGGCGAGAACCTCGAGCTGGTTGAGGCCGGTGCCGCGATTGGCGAATTTCGAAGAAACGACCTCGCCCTGCTCGGTTACCCGCATCCTGCCGGCGACAGTGCCCGCCGGCTGCGCCGCGATCGCCCGGCCGGTCGGCGCGCCGCCACGGCTGACGGAGCCGCCGCGACCGTGAAAGAAACTGATCCTGACCTTGTGCTTGCGCCCGATCGCGGCAAGGCGCTTTTGCGCTTTCGCCAGTTCCCAATTGGAGGCGAGGAAGCCGCCGTCCTTGTTGGAATCCGAATAGCCAAGCATGATTTCCTGGCGCGCGCCAAAATCGCGCACAGTCCGCCGCACCAGCGAAACGCCGAGCAAATCATTCAGGACGGCAGGAGCGGCCTGCAGATCGGCGATGGTCTCGAACAATGGCACGATGCGCAGCCTGATCGTGCCGCTACTACCAGGGGCGGTCGAAAGTCCGCAATATTGCGCCAGCAGATAGACCGCGAGCAGGTCGTCGGCCGAGCGGGTCATGCTGAGCACGAACGAGCCAACGGTGTCGGTATCCGCGCCCGAATTGTGCCTGGCGATGACAGAGAATGTCGAAAGCAGTTCGGCCGCCTCAGGCGAGAGCCGGCCTGCGTCGATCTCCGGTTGCTCGCCCTGGCTGAGGCTTGAGCGGAGGTGCGCCGACCATCGCGGCGTGCCGGGTGCGACCGGGTCCGCGGGATCTATCAGCGCAAGCAGCTCGGCCAGCGCCCGGTTGACGACCGTGGAGTTCTGCCGGATGTCGAGCGAGACCGTACGGAAGCCGAAGCTTCCGGCTTGCCAGATGAGAGGCTGGACGAAGCGCCTGGCGACCGCGCGCCCACCGATCGCTTCGAGAACGGAAGACAGTGCGTTGAGATCGGCACGAAACGCTTCCGCCGAGAGATATGCCGCCGTGCCGCCGTCGCGCGTCGCCGCCAGCCGGGCAAGCATGGCCGAGGCGAATTGGCGAAGCGGTTCATCGGGGTTGCGGGCGGCAATCGCCTGCGCCTGTCCGCTTTTATCAAGCGCCGTTTGCAGCACCGGCTTAAAGCCCGGCGGCAGGTCGATGACGTTGGAGCTGGCGCTGAGCACCGTCACCAGCCGCTGCACCTGCGTCAGATACCAGCCCATGGCAGTATTGCGGTATTCGGCCAGGGCATGAGCGGTGACTGCGGCCGTCACATTCGGATTGCCGTCGCGGTCGCCGCCGATCCACGAGGCATAGCGCATGAAGCACGGGATTCTGATCGGCTCTCCCGGATAGTGGCGCTCGAACGCGCCTTGAAGCTTGCCGTAGAGCTGCGGCGTTGCCTCGAAGATGACCTCGCGAAAGAAGTGCAGGCCCCAGGCGATTTCGCCCTCGACCGTCGGGCGCTCAAGTCGCAGCTCGCCCGTCATCCACAGAAGCTCGATCTCGCTTTCCAGATCGGCGACCAACAGGTCGCGTTCGCGCGGCGCCCAGCGCGGCTGGTCGAGCTCGGTCAGCTTGCGATAGATGCGGCGATGGATCTCCAGCACCGTGACGCGCTTGGCCTCCGTGGGGTGCGCGGTCATGGTCGGCCCGACACATAGCTCATCGAGCGTGGCCTGGACTTCCCCCGCCGAGCGGCCGTTCGCCGCCATCTGCGCGACCACGCTGGCGAAAGACCCGGGCACCTCGTCGGCGCCCGCGCCTTGTTCGAGTTCGCGCCGCGCCCGCATGGCAAGCAACTCGTCGGCAATCGTCAGCAACTGGAACCACACGCCGCTCGCCTGAAGCGCCGGGATGCGCTGTTCCGCGGCGAGAGAGACAAGCGACCGACGCCCGCTCAGAACGGCGGCGACCTCGGGCTCACGAGCGCTTGCGACCTGAAGCAGCAGGCGCAACAGGAGGCTGCGCTCGTCCTCGCGAAATTTGATGCGTCTGCTCTGTTCCAAACCGCTTTCCTCGGCTGCATCGATTGCAACTGCAGCAGCGCCTTGAATGGAGGGCGGCGCCGGCTGTCAGGCGACCCGATCGGGGACGGGGCGGCCCTCGAAGAAGGCGGTCAGGTTCTCCACCACCTTCATGCCCATCGCCACCCGCGTTTCCTCGGTCGCGCTGCCGAGATGCGGCAACAGCACGACGTTCTCCAACTGCTTCAGCGCTTCCGGAACGGCGGGCTCGTCGGCAAAGACGTCGAGACCTGCACCTGCGATCTCGCGCCGTTGCAGTGCACCGATCAGGGCATCCTGGTCGACGACGTCGCCGCGCGCGGTGTTGATCAGGAAGGCGCCGCGTTTCATCAACCCCAGGCTTCGAGCATCGATGAGATGGCGGTTTTCCGCGCCGCCCGGACAGTGCAGCGAGACGAAATCGGATGCCGTAAGCACATCGTCCAAAGTCGGCAACTGCTCCGCGCCCATAGCGCGCGTCTCGTCATCATCGACCGGCGACCGGTTGAAGAATACGATCTTCATGCCGAAGCCGAAATGCGCGCGCCTGGCCGTCGCTTTGCCGATGCGCCCCATGCCGACAATACCCAAAGTCTTGCCCGACACTTTTGCCCCGGCCATGTGGGTCGGCGACCAGCCTCGCCACTCTCCGGCTCGCAGCTGCCGCTCGCCTTCGCCGGTCCGGCGCGCGACGGCCAGCATCAGGCTAAGCGCAAGGTCGGCGGTGCAATCCGTCAGCACGCCAGGCGTGTTGGTCACCACGATGTCGCGGTCGCGGGCTGCCGCGACATCGATATGGCTGAAGCCGACGCCGAAATTGGCGATGATGCGGGTGCGGGCGGCGTTCTCGGGAAATACCGCAACCGGCAAGCAGTCGCTGACCGTCGCCAGGATCGCGTCGAAATGCGCGAAGGCGGAAGTCATCGCGGCAGGGCTCAGCGGCTCGTCGCTGTCGTTGAACGTCGTGTCGAAGCGTTCGGCGAGGATCGCTTCGACGGCCGCCGGCCATCTGCGGGTGACAATCAAACGCGGTTTCATCGAGTTTCCTGCTGATCGACGGGCCGCCGCGACGTTTGCGGCGGCCCAGACTTCACATTTTGTGGACTATGCGGCCGTGGCCCGGCCGTCACGCCGCCTTCTTGGTCCGCGCCAGCGTGTCGGCCACGACCTCGCCGAAGGAGGCAGGAGTCGGCACGATGACGACGCCGGCATCCTTCAGGATCTCGACCTTTTCCTGCGCCGACTCGCCGAAGGCGGAGATGATGGCGCCGGCATGGCCCATGCGGCGGCCCTTCGGCGCCGAGAGCCCGGCGATGTAGGCGATCAGCGGCTTTCGCATGTTGTCGCGCGCCCAGATCGCGGCCTCGGCTTCCTGTGGTCCGCCGATCTCGCCGATCATCACCACGGCGTCGGTGTCCTCGTCGCGCTCGAAGAGCTGAAGGATATCCTTGAAGGACGAACCATTGATCGGATCGCCGCCGATACCGACGCTGGTCGACACACCGATCCCCAACGCCTTCATCTGCGAGGCGGCCTCGTAGCCCAGCGTGCCCGAGCGTCCGACGATGCCGACGCGTCCGGGGAGATAGATGCTGCCGGGCATGATGCCCATCAGCGCCTGTCCGGGCGTGATGACGCCAGCGCAGTTCGGGCCGACGAGCCGCATGCGGTCTTCGAAGCGGTATCGGCGCATGTAGCGCTTCACCTGCATCATGTCCTGGGAGGGGATGCCGTCGGTGATGCAGACGCAAAGCTTAATGCCGGCGTCCGCCGCCTCCATGATCGAATCGGCGGCGAAGGGCGGCGGCACGAAGACGATGCTCGCCTCGGCCCGGGTCTCGCGTACAGCGCCCTTGACGGTGTTGAAGACGGGCAGGCCGAGATGCGTCTGGCCGCCTTTGCCAGGGGTGACGCCGCCGACCAGCTTGGTGCCGTAGCGCTTCATGTCGTCGGCGTGGAAGCTACCGATCTTGCCGGTGAAACCCTGGACGATGACGCGCGTGCTGCGGTTGAGCAGGATTGCCATTTCTCGACCTCCCTCAGGCTGCTTTCTTGTTCTTGGTGGCTTCGCGCCAGGCGGCGACGGCCTTTTCGGCGGCTTCGGCCAGCGTGTCGGCGACGATCACCGCCTCGCCGGAGTCGGCCAGGATCTTGCGTCCTTCCTCGACCTTGGTGCCGGAGAGGCGCACCACCAGCGGCACGTCGACGCCGACCTCGCGGATCGCCTTGATGACGCCTTCGGCGACCCAGTCACACCGGTTGATGCCGGCGAAGATGTTGACCAGGATGGTCTCGACATTCTTGTCGCCGAGCACGGCGCGGAAGGATTTCGCCACCCGCTCGGGCGAGGCGCCGCCGCCGATGTCGAGGAAATTGGCGGGCTCGCCGCCGGCGATCTTGATCATGTCCATCGTCGCCATGGCGAGGCCTGCGCCGTTGATGATGCAGCCGATATTGCCGTCCAGCCCGACATAGGAGAGACCGCGATCGCTCGCAAAAGTCTCGCGCGGGTCTTCCTGGCTCTTGTCGCGCAGTTCCGAGATTTCCGGGCGGCGGAACAGCGCGTTCTCGTCGAACGACATCTTGGCGTCGAGCGCGACGAGGCTGCCGTCGCGGGTCACCACCAGCGGATTGATCTCCAGCATCGAGGCGTCGTAGTCGCGGAACACCTGATAGCAGCCGAGGATGGTCTCGGTGGCCTTGCCGATCAGGTTGCTTTCAAGTCCGAGGCCGAAGGCGATCTCGCGCGCCTGGAAGCCCTGCATGCCGACGCCCGGATCGACGGTGGCGCGGATGATGGAATCCGGCTTCTTTTCGGAGATGTCCTCGATCTCCATGCCGCCGGCGGCCGATGCCACGATCATGACGCGCTCTTCCTTGCGGTCGAGCACGAAGCCGAGATAGAGCTCCTGCGCGATGTCGACGGCTTCCTCGAGATAGAGGCGCGAGATCAGCTTGCCGCGCGGGCCGGTCTGCTGGGTGACCAGCTTGCGGCCGAGCATTCCCTCGGCGGCGTTGGAGATCTCCTCGTCGTTGGAGCAGAGCTTGATGCCGCCGGCTTTGCCGCGCGCGCCGGAATGGACCTGCGCCTTCAGCACCCATTTCGAGCCGCCGATCTCGCGCGCCCGGTAGGTCGCCTGCTCGGGGCTGTAGGCAAGGCCGCCGCGCGGGACATGCACGCCGTGGCGGGCGAGCAGTTCCTTGGCCTGGTATTCGTGAATGTCCATCTTGTCCTCCCGGTAATCTAATGCGCTGCGCTATGCGCCTGGCTGGCGCGCTCGATCGCCTCGCTCACCACCAGAACATTGCGTGCCATGCGTTCCGAGGCAGCGTCGATCATCTTGCCGTCGAGCGCCGCCGCGCCCTTGCCGAGCGCCTCCGCTTCCTTGAGCACTTCAAGGATGCGGCGAGCGCGGGTGACCTCCTTTTCCGGCGGCGAGAACACGTCGTTGGCCAGAGCGATTTGCGACGGATGGATCGCCCATTTGCCTTCGATGCCGAGTGCGGCGGCGCGCCTGGCGGCTGCTGTGAAACCTTCGGGGTCGGAGAAATCGCCGAACGGTCCGTCGATGGCGCGCAAGCCATAGGCGCGGCAGGCGACAGTCATGCGCGACAGGGCGAAATGCCACTGATCGCCGGGATAGTCAGGGTTGAGGCCGCCGATGTTGACGGTGCGCGCCTTGTTGCTGGCGGCGTAATCGGCGACGCCGAAATGCATCGCTTCGAGCCGGCCGGGCGTGGCGGCGATCGCCTCGACATTGGCCATGCCGAGCGCGGTTTCGATCAGCGCTTCGAGACCGACCCGGGTCTTGAAACCCTTGGCCATCTCGATCTGGTTGACCATGGCCTCGACCATATAGAGGTCCGCCGGCACGCCGACCTTCGGCACTAGGATAGTGTCCAGCCGGTCGCCGGCCTGTTCCATGACGTCGACCACGTCGCGGTACATGTAGTGGGTGTCGAGGCCGTTGATGCGCACCGACACGGTCTTGCCCTTGGCGCGCCAATCGATGTCGTTCAGCGCCTGGATGATGTTCTTGCGCGCGCGCTCCTTGTCGGGCGGCGCCACCGCGTCCTCGATGTCGAGGAAGACGAAGTCGGCGGCGCTGTTCGCCGCCTTGTCGATCATTTCCGGGCTGGAGCCGGGAACCGCCAGCTCGCTGCGCTGGAGCCTGAGCTTCTTGAGGTGGTTGATGGTGTGGCTCATCGTCCGTTCCTCACGCCGCCTCGGCGACCGGCATTGCGGCCGTGCGCCGGAAATGCTCGATCGCAGCCGCCACGCCCGAGCCCGGCGCCAGGCGCACGCCGCAATCAAGCAGCGCCATTTCGGCCGCCGACAGCGAGGCGCAGACCATCACCTCGTTCAGCCAGCCGAGATGGCCGATGCGGAAGACCTTGCCGAAGACCTTGTTGAGGCCGCCGCCGAGCGATGTCTGATAGGTGCGGTAGGCACGCTTGACCACGTCGCCGCTGTCGATGCCTTCCGGCACCAGGATCGCGCTCACCGTATCGGAGTGCCATTGCGGCGCCTTGGCGCACAACTTCAACCCCCAAGCGTCGACCGCCTTGCGCACGCCTTCGGCCAGGCGATGGTGGCGCGCGAAGATGTGGTCCAGCCCTTCCTCGGCGATCAGGTCGAGCGAGGCGCGCAGGCCGCGCAGCAGCTGCGTGGCGGGTGTGTAGGGGAAATAGCCGGCGTCGTTGGCGCGGATCATGTCATCGAAGGAGAAGTAGCAGCGCCGGTGGGTCGCGACTCGCGACGCCGCCAGCGCCTTCTTGCTGACCGACAGGAAGCCGAGGCCGGCGGGCAGCATGAAACCTTTCTGCGAGCCGCTTACCGCGCAGTCGACGCGCCATTCCTCCTGACGGAAGTCGATCGAGCCGATCGACGAGACGCCGTCGACGAAGAGGAGCGCTGGGTGGTTCACTGCATCGAGCACCGCGCGACAGCCGGCGACGTCGCTGGTAACGCCGGTGGCGGTCTCGTTTTGCGTGCAGAAGACCGCCTTGATCTGGTGCGCCTTGTCCGCCCGCAGCCTTTCGGCATAGAGGTCGAGCGGGACGCCGGTTCCCCATTCACAATCGATGACGTCGACGTCGAAGCCGAGGCGCTCGGCCATGTCGACCCACAGATGCGAGAACTGGCCGAAGCGCGACATCAGCACCCGGTCGCCCGGGTTGAGCACGTTCGTCATCGCAGCCTCCCAGGCGCCGGTGCCGGACGACGGATAGATGAAGACGCGGCCGGTCTCGTTCTTGAAAACCTTCTTGATGTCCTCGAACAGCGGGAGCGTGAGATTGGGGAAGGAGGCGGCGCGCATGTCTTCCATCGGCAGGTTCATCGCCTGCCGGACCTCTTCAGGAATGTTGGTGGGTCCAGGGATGAAAAGATGGGTAAACCCGGCCATGCGCAAACTCCTCCTGCGTTTTTGGGATGCTGGAGGAAGTTTCATGTCGTTGGCGCCGAGCGACAACACCTTGCCGGGTAAGTTGTCGCCACGCGTGGGTAGGTCGAGCCTACCCGATCCGCCTACCCGAAAGGCGATTTGGAGCCGCGTCGCTTCTCGTTGGCATAGAGCGCGACAGCCATGGCGCGGTTGCGCACGTCAAGCTTGTCGTAAAGATTTTTGAGATGGTACTTCACCGTGTTCTCGGAGATCCCGGTGCGGGTCGCGATCTGGAGATTGGTCCAGCCATCGGAAAGCACCGCAAGCAATTCGCGCTCGCGCACGGTGAGTTGCGACAGCGGCGTATCGTTGACCTTGTTGATGTCGATGTAAGGGATGCAGATGCGCCCATGCGCGACCGCCAGGATCGTCTCGAATATGATCGAAGGATCGTCGAACTGAAAGCAATAGCCCTGGGCGCCGAGCCGCACGCACTGCTTCAGGATGCCGATGTCATGATCATTGGAAAAGACCGTGATGCGCAGGTCGAGCTTGCGGTTCTGGACTTCCGCCAGGACATCGGCGCCATCCATGTCGGCGAGCTTCCAGCCGATGACGGCGACGTCGAACCCGGTGTTCGCCGCCAATTCCAAGAATTGCTTGCCGCTCGGCACGGAGCTCAACAGCTCGAAACGCCCGTCGCATTCCAGCATCTCGCGAAGCGCAGACACGACAAGCGGATTGCGCTCGGCGACGATAACACGCACGCGCTGCTCGCCAACTGCTTCGTTCGTTTTCCGGGACTTGAGGTTCAAGGCCAGCCGATTGTCCTGTCGATCTCGCGCTTGCCGATCCACCTGGACCTGCATCATGGCAATTCTGCCCCAACAGCAAAAGGGCGCTCTTTCCGCAGCGACATGCGCTGTCGCGGCGGCTGAACCCGCAAATGCGGCGCGACCCGCCTTTACCGGGAGGCGTCGCGGGGACATTTCTCTGAATATTCCGCGCGCTACGGCTATATTTTCTCAGGACGAATCGTGTCCCGACCCTATCTGCCGCATAAGCATCGGATTTCCCGAAATGCGGTTTCCACTTTTCGGGCTCATGCTCTAGACCTGATTCACACCCTTTCCGGATTGCTGTTGGCGGGAGGCGCTGGTGGAAGGCCAGGACAGAGAGACGACCGGCGCCAGGACCGTCGAGGAAGGCGGCGCCGACATCTATGGCGAGGACGGCGCCGTCCGTTCTGCCTTCCTTGCGCAGATCGGCGCGGCCATCGCCGATCGCGACACGCTCATGTTAAAACGCGAAGTCGACGACCTGCATCAGTCGGAACTCGGCGATCTGCTGGAAGCACTCCATCCCGAGCAGCGCCGCGCACTGGTCGAATTGCTTGGCTCGGATTTCGACTTTTCGGCGCTGACCGAGGTCGACGAGGCGATCCGGCTCGACATCGTCGACAATTTGCCCAACGAACAGATCGCGCAGGCGGTGCAGGAACTCGATTCCGACGACGCCGTCTACATCCTGGAAGACCTCGACCAGGAGGACCAGGACGAGATCCTGTCGCAACTGCCGTTCACCGAGCGCATCCGGCTGCGGCGCGCGCTCGACTATCCGGAAGAGACGGCCGGCCGGCGCATGCAGACCGAGTTCGTCGCCGTGCCGCCGTTTTGGACCATCGGCCAGACGATCGACTACATGCGCGAGGACAAGAACCTTCCCGATCGCTTCAGCCAGATCTTCGTCATCGACCCGAGCTTCAAACTGCTCGGTGCCATCGATCTCGACCAGATCCTGCGCACCAAGCGCGCGGTGAAGGTCGAGGAGGTGATGCATGAGACGCGCCATGCCATACCCGCCACCATGGACCAGGAAGAGGCGGCGCGGGAATTCGAGCAGTACGACCTGCTCTCGGCCGCCGTGGTCGACGAGAACGAGCGTCTGGTCGGCGTGCTCACCATCGACGACGTGGTCGACGTCATCCAGCAGGAGGCAGAGGAGGACCTTCTGCGCATGGGCGGCGTCGGCGACGAAGAGCTATCCGACACCGTGCTTGCGACCTCGCGATCGCGTGTGCCGTGGCTGCTCGTCAATCTGGTCACGGCGTTTCTCGCGGCCTCGGTG
The DNA here is from genome assembly GCF_003997575.1 of Mesorhizobium sp. M1A.F.Ca.IN.022.07.1.1. Lineage (NCBI taxonomy): Bacteria > Pseudomonadati > Pseudomonadota > Alphaproteobacteria > Hyphomicrobiales > Phyllobacteriaceae > Mesorhizobium > Mesorhizobium sp. M1A.F.Ca.IN.022.07.1.1. Next base: position 7,007 of record NZ_RZST01000036.1, on the reverse strand, counting down.
ATTGGCCTGTTCGACCAGACCATCGAGCATATCGTGGCGCTCGCTGTGCTGATGCCGATCGTTGCCGGCATGGGCGGCAATGCCGGCTCGCAGACGATGACCGTCACGGTGCGGGCGCTGGCGACGAGGGATCTGGACATCTACAACGCCGCCCGGATCATCCGCCGTGAGGTGGGAGTGGGCTTCATCAACGGCATCGTCTTTGCGGTGCTGATCGGCATGGTTGCTGGACTGTGGTTCCACGACCCCAACCTGGGCGGCATTATCGCGGCGGCGATGATCATCAACATGTTCGCGGCGGCCCTGGCAGGCATTCTCATCCCGCTGCTGCTCGACCGCTTCAAGATCGACCCGGCGGTAGCCTCCGCCGTCTTCGTCACGACCGTCACCGACTGCGTCGGCTTCTTTGCATTCCTCGGATTGGCCACGTGGTGGTTTGGCGTTCCCTGAGACAGTGCTATAATTGACTTTTACGTAAATGCCGTGCGACGTTGCCCCGGGGTCAGATGCCGATTCCGGCACAGACGGGGTTGATTGGAGAAAGGGCGACGCTTCTGCGTGGCGATGCCTGGGCGTTTGGGCGTGGGAGCGAGAATGCGGGAATATTACACGATCACAGAGCTGACGCGCGAATTCGACGTGTCCACCCGGACGTTGCGGTTCTATGAGGACGAGGGGCTGGTGCAGCCGATCCGGCGCGGGCGCACGCGGCTGTTTCGCCCGTCCGACCGGCATCTGATCCGCCAGATCATGCGCGGCAAGCGGCTCGGCTTCTCGATCGCCGAGATCCGCGAAATCATCCAGATGTACAAGGAACCGCCCGGCGAGGTCGGCCAGCTCAAGCTGATGATCAAGCGCATCGAGGAAAAGCGCGAGGACCTGCGCCAGAAACGGCGCGACCTCGAGGAGACGCTTGCCGAGCTCGACCAGGCCGAGGAGTCCTGCGTGGAGCGGTTGGCGGAGCTGGGCGTGAACACGTAGCCCGCTGACAGCCAAAGAATTCAGCTAGGCTAACCGTCGCAGACGTTCGAGATTGGCCGGAGCTTTCGAACTTCGTCATCCCACGGCGGAGCAGCCGCGAAGCGGCGTCGCGGCTTGCTTCGCCCTAGGATGTCACGGATGCTTCTGCTAATCGCCGAGGTGCGGGCCTGCTCGCACCCAGCAACCTTCATTGTCGATACAGCCTCAGATCCAGCGCCGGACCCGCTTGGCGTAATCGCGGTATTTCTTGCCGAACTTTGCCGCCAGTATCTTTTCCTCCTTTTCGATCGCCATTTTCTGCGTCGCGAAGGCAGCGAGGAAGGCAAACAGCAGGAACCATACGATACCGGTGATGAAGGAGACGCCGATCAACAGCAGCGTATTGGCGAGATACATTGGGTTGCGGGTGATGCCGAAGGGCCCCGATGTCACCAGATGGTCGGGCTCGGCATTGGGATTGAGCGTCGTCCTGGCGCGCACCATCGCGCGGATCGCGGTAACCCAGAGCGCTGCCACGCCAAAGAGCGCTACCCAGCCGGCGCCGACGAGGATAGCGCCGAATATGTCCCCGATCCAGGGCAGCGGGTAGAGCATGCCGAGCACGACGCTCAGTGCGATCGCCACGACATAGATCACAGGTGGCCAGGGGATGATCCCGTGTCCGGGCTTTGCGATGCCTGTCATTGCTGCCCTCCTTCCATCTCGTCCTCGGTCGCGGCGGTACAAGTGCTCGCCAGATCGGCCAGATGCGATTTCCAGGCGCTGGACTGGTCGTTGCTGTAGAGCTTGTCGAGAGACCCTTCGCCCTTCAGCGTGTCCAGCATGCAGCCACAATAGCTGGAACAGAACTTGCTGTCCCGTTGCTGTTCGCACTGCGCCTGGCAAGCCGACAGGAAACCAGCGTCCTTGTCTTGTGGCGCGGCCGGCATGGCCTGCGAGAACAGCCACACCGCGCCGAACAGAAGCGGCTGGTGGATGAGATAGAAGGCGAGGCTGTGCCGGCCGATGAAAGTCAGCGGGGTCGACCAGCGGCCGGGCATCCAGGTCGCCAGCCGGGCGAGAAGCCCGGATGCCGAAGCGAGCTTGACGACCGCGATGCCGGCAAGCACTGCGCCGAACCAGGGAAACAGCGGCACATAGTCGTTCGAGCGCGGGTTGGTCGGCGACAGCCCGACCCACCACAGCGCCGGATGGTCGAAGACTTCCGACCGCAGATAATAAGGCGCCGCAATCACGGCCGCGGCGACGATCGCCGTCAGCAATGTCGGCAGCCTGAGAAAAGCCAGGCCGAGCAGGCTTGCCAGCGCGATCTCGTGCAGGATGCCGAAGAAGATGAAGCCGTCCGGCGTGGCGATATAGGTGACGACCGAGATGGCGATCGCCGCACCCGCAACCATCGCAAAGCGCTTCCAGAAGCCAGGCCAACGGATATGGCGGCCATGTGCGAGGAACAGGCTGACACCGACCAGGAACAGAAAAGTCGAGGCGATGCAGCGGGCGTAGAGCTTCCACCAACCGAAGGCGGTGAGGCCCGGCGAGGTGTAGCCGAAGTTTTCGAGATCCCAGGTGAAATGATAGCTCGCCATCGCGATCAGCGCGATGCCGCGCAGGACGTCGATGGCGACGATGCGGCCGTGTTTCGGCGCGTCTTGAACGGCGACGCCGGTCGTCTGAAGGGTCATTGATCTCGCAATCCGATTCAGTCGTGCCAAACGACTATCACGGTTCGGGCGAACAACAGAGGGTGGATCGGCTGCTGCCATTCAGGCGGCATGGCAAGCCGCTTTAGGCCAGCGGCGGAAAGCCTCTGGCCGGCTTCGCTTTTCGGCCTCTCGGAGTCGGTTTCCTGCTACCGGTCCGCGACTGGTCCGGCCAGATTTGGCGAGCGATTCACTTTTCGGAGGGCCGATGTCCACCCATGTGCGCCATCCGATCTGGCTTCCGGCTCTCAGGCCCGCCGATGCGCGCACCTTCGCTTCGCTCTATGCGGTCGAATCCTTTGCTCGCGCCACCATCTCCAGCGTCATCCCGATCCAGGCCTACGAAATCCTGCACAACGAGCAGATCGTCTCGATCCTCTACACCATCGTGTCGCTGCTCGGGCTGTCGGTGACGCTGTTCATGCCGATGCTGATCCGCCGCTTCGCGCGGCGCTGGGTCTACACGGCCGGCTGCCTGATGCTGGCGATCGGCTCGGTGTTCTTCGTTACCCACACGCTGCCGGGACAACTCGCCGGGATGCTGTGCCGTGTCATGGGGGCGAGCGCGCTGTCCATCACGCTTAACCTCTACATCATGGACCATATCCGCAAGACCGACTTCATGCAGGCGGAATCGCTGCGCATGGCTTGGTCGATGTTCGCCTGGACCGGCGGGCCGACGCTCGGCATTTTCCTCTATACGCGCTTCGGGATTTATGCCGCAAACGGCGCGGTCGTGGCTTTCGCGCTGGCGCTGCTGGCGTTGTTCTGGACCTATCGGCTGGGCGACAACCCTTCGATCCGTCCCGGCAAGAGCCGTCCGATCAACCCGCTCGCCAATATCGGCCGCTTCGTCGCGCAGCCGCGGTTGCGCCTCGCGTGGCTGATCGCCTTCGGGCGCTCGTGTTTCTGGACGACCTTCTTCGTCTATGGCCCGCTGTTCATGGTGATCACGGGCGAGGGCAAGCTTGCCGGCGGGCTGCTGGTTTCGGCCGGCAATGCGCTTCTGTTCATGGCGATCTTCTGGGGCAGGGCGGGAAAGCGCTTCGGCGGCCGTCGGACCATGGCTTTCGCCTATTTCGCCATGGCGGCGATGCTCTTCGTGGCCGGCGGCGTCGGCGCCGCCGCGCCGCTGCTCACCGCCGCCTTCCTGCTCGGCGGCGCCTTGTTCACCATTGCGCTCGACGCGCTGGGCTCGACAGCCTTCATGCGCTCAGTGCGTTCCTATGAACGAGCGCAGATGGCGGCTGTCTACCGAACCTATCTCGATTTCTCCGAGCTGACGCCGCCGCTGGTCTATTCGGTGGTGCTCTCCTTCTTCGGTCTCGGCTCGGTGTTCGTCACGCTCGGCCTGTTGGCCGCCTTCTGTGGCTTCTTCACCTGGCGCTATCTGCCGAAGTCGTTTTGACCGGCTGCAACGCGGCATGGCGCCCACGCACCCACTCGTGGAAGCGGCGCAAATCGTACTCCTCGGGCATCAGCACGCCGGCCTGGTGGCGGATCGAGTGCATGCCCTTCTGGTTGATCTCGCAGATCGCGGCGTCCTCCTCCAGCACCTGCGCGCCGAAGGCGACGATGTTGTCGATATCGGTTTGTGCCAGGGCATCGGGCGCGAACAGCCATTCGGCGGTGAGTTCCGTCTGCTCCGGCCCGAGCGGGGCGAGACGCACCGTGCGGACATAGTCGACATGGCCGACGACGAACATCGAGGGCAGCGAGGTAGCGTAGGTCTGGCCGGCGGCTCGCTCGGCCGGCGTCAGCCCGGCAAAGACCGGCCCATGGACGCGTCCGTCGCGCGACCAGGTCTCGGCGCCGGCGCGTAGGCCGCCGGAAAACTCCGGAGCATCATTATCCGCATAGCGCGCCCATTCCGGATCGTCATGCCTCGCCATCAGGCCGCGCCCATAGATCGGCACCAGCCGCGACAGGTCCTTGTGCACGCCCGGGCAATGCAGGCATTCGTTGAAGTTCTCCCAGAAGATTTTCCAGTTGCAGTTCATCACCTTGGTGAGCCGGTGCCCGGGGACGAGCGTCTCCAGCGGCCAGTTCGAAAGATCGCGGGAGGCGGAGTCGAAGGAGGCTTCCCCCGAGCCATCGGGATCCTCTGCGAGATTGATGAAGACGAAGCCGCGCCACACTGACAGCGCCACCCGGTAGAGCGGATAATTTTCCTTGTCGAAGCCTTCGGGCAGCGATTTCGATGGGACACGGACGAGATCGCCGCGCAGCGAATAGGACCAGGCGTGGTAGGGGCAGGTGAGCAGCCTTGCCTTCAGCCGCCCTTCGCTTTCCAGGCAGAGCTGCGAGCCGCGATGCCGGCAGGTGTTGTGGAAGGCGCGCAAGCTCCCGGCCTCGTCGCGCAGCACGACGACCTCCTGCGAGCCGATACGCGCGGTTCGAAAGGCAAGAGGTTCCGCGAGATCGGCCTCGCGGCAAACCATGAGCCAGCTCCGATACCAGATCGCTTCGAGATCGAGCCGGTAAGCGTCGGCTTCCCGATAGGCGCTTGCAGGCAACGTCGGCTCGAGGCTGGTGAGGCCATTGTAGCGGCTGTGTTCGCTAGGATTTGGCTGCATGAGCGGCTCCCCTTGGCTGATGACAGCCGACACCCGGGCAGGACCGTTGTCAATTGCGCGGCCATTGTCGCTTCCGGGTGCTGCCCTTAAGGTCACTTCGTAATCGCCTGCGGTTTCGCCGGCTGCCCAGGATTGCAAAGTATGCCTGCAAGAACGATGTCGCTGACCGTGGAACTGGTCGCCCGCTGTTTTCGCGCGGTCGATGACCCGGGGCCCGACCCGGATGCCGAGCATCTCGTGGACAGCGACTATGAAGCCATGCTGGATGCATTCGAGGCCGAGCTACCTGCAACCGAGCCTCTCTGGCTGTTCGGCTACGGCTCGCTGATCTGGAAACCGGAAATCGAGCATTTTGAGGAGCGCGTCGCCGTGGCTCGCGGCTGGCATCGCTCCTTCTGCATGAAGATGACGCGCTGGCGCGGCACCAAGCAAAGCCCCGGCCTGATGATGGCGCTGGATCGTGGCGGCCAATGCAAGGGCGTTGCTTTCCGCCTGAACGGTGGTGACCGCCGGCAGGCGCTGGACAGGCTTTTTCGCCGCGAGATGACGCTGAAGCCGACCAGCTACCGGCCGCGCCTGCTGCAACTCGCAACCGACAAGGGGCCGTTGAGAGCGCTTGCCTTCGTCATCAATCGCAAAGGCACGACCTATGCCGGCCCACTCAACGAAGACGAGGTGGTCGAAAGGCTGGCGACCTCGTGCGGCCACTGGGGTTCAGGCGCCGACTATCTCTACAACACGGTGAAGAACCTCGAACAGCGCGGTATTCACGACCGCCATTTGTGGCGATTGCAGAAGCTCGTCGCCGAGCGGATCGCCGGATCTTAGTCCGAAACCGGTGCCGCAATCACGCTGCGGCGTGACGGAATTTGGTTTGCCGGTCGCGACGATTCTGCCTATAGTCGCTGGCGTCGTCGGTTCCGTTTTTGGAGCCAAGAGGGAATGCGGTGAGGGTGGAGTCTTTGCCCTAAGCCGTGGCTGCCCCCGCAACTGTGTGCGGTAGTCCTCTCCATAGACCACTGAGGTTTGTCCTCGGGAAGGTGGGGAAGGGTGCGAATCCGCGAGCCAGGAGACCTGCCGGCGACAGGAAAGTTGACTTCGATGCCCTCGGGTGGAGGGCGAAAGGACTAGACATGAATACCGCTTCCGTCGCCCTCGGCGCCTCCGTCTCCTCGCAGTCGCGCATCATGCAGCTGGCTCTCGCCGCGCTGCTCGGCATTTTCGTCGTCGGTTTCGTCGGCTTCTCGCACATCGATGCGATCCACAACGCTGCCCACGACTATCGTCACTCGATGGCTTTTCCCTGCCACTGACGAAGGCCCGATATCATGAATCTGTTTCGCAACGTCGTGTTCGTCGCGGCGATCGCAGGGCTCGTGGCGGGCATCGCGCTTGCCTGCATGCAGGCCTATGCGACAGTGCCGCTGATCCTCAAAGCGGAAGTCTATGAAAAGGCGGGCGGCGGTCATCACCACGACCATGCCGCCAACACTGGAACTGGCACTGCCATGAGCTCGGCCGAACCGGCGGGCAATGCGATGAGCAGCGCCGCTCCTGCGTCGACGGAAGCGGCGGCTCCGACCGAGGACGAGGGCTGGGCTCCGGCCGACGGCTTCGAGCGCTTCGCCTTCAACGTTGTCGCAAACATCGTCACCGGCATCGGCTTCGCACTGATCCTGGTCGCGGTGTCGGAATTCGCCGGTGGCATCGGCAGCTGGCGCCAGGGCGTGTTCTGGGGCCTTGCCGGTTT
>NZ_RZST01000369.1:1983-5371 GCF_003997575.1 Mesorhizobium sp. M1A.F.Ca.IN.022.07.1.1 | reverse complement strand
CGAGCTGGTCTGGGAGGAACATTTTTCCGAACCGGCCGCGGCCGCCGATGCCAAGCCGCACAAAGGCTTCGGCAGCGTCGTTCTCCAGCGCGTCGTCCCCACCAGCCTCTCCGGCAGCGCCTGCATGGAACGGCTGCCCGGCCTCGTTCGCTGGACGCTCTCGGCGCCGCTCGCCAACGTGGTCGTCGCCGGCGGGGCGGAGCTCGACCCCGATGAGCAGATCGCCGGGCTGACGTGAGGCCGGTTGCATCCTGGGAGACCGAACAGGGCGGCTCGCCGCCACGTCGGAAGCTCGCTGGCGCCGCCGAGCCCTCGCCGTAGCGCCGTACGCCGAATGGCTTGCGCTGCTCCCATTTTTGCTTTCCCCTTCCCCGCTTTTTTAGAACAGAAAAGCGCCAGCTTTTCTGTTCTGGACTCTGGATATTTGGACTGGATACTGGCTTATGGATTATGGGACTTATCCCAGGCCTTAACCCCTGGCTTATCCAAGCGCAGAATTCCGTCACACTTCCAAAGGCTTGGGCTACGGGTCCTCAGCATGCCTTTGAAGCGCGTGCGCACGGGCCGGCTATCTCCTGTTGCTGTCTGGCCAACAGTGAACAAAATAGGAACAAAAATGTCAAGGCGAGCACCGCTGACGGGGCGGCGATCGACCTTTGCCGTCATCGGCTTCCCGATGCCGAGGCATTCAAGGAGGCAGGCTGGCAGCCCGCCGGCGTCTGATGGCAGAGAGATGCGGCTGGTCTGCTGCAGCCAGCCGCAGCCGGCGGTTTATGAATTCTTTGCTGCGGATGCGCTCTCCACATCATCCAGCCCCTTGGCCTTGTAGACGAGGTAGGAGATCGCCCAGGCGGCGATGAAGATGCCGATAATGGCGAAGCCCAGATTGTTGAAATTGTCGTTGAGCGTGCCGACGCCGTTCCAGAAGCCGCCCGACAGACCGAGCTTGTCACCGATCAGGCCGAGCGCCTCGATGCCGCCGATCAGTACTGCGACAAGGACCGACACCAGGGTGATCGTCATGTTGTAGTACAGTTTGCGGATCGGCTTGACGAAGGCCCACTCATAGGCGCCGAGCATCATCACACCATCGGTCGTGTCGACCAGTGACATACCGGCCGCGAAAAGCACCGGGAAGACCAGAATGGCTTCGAACGGCACGCCCTTGGCCGCTTGTGCCGCGGACACGCCGAACATGGCGACTTCGGTCGCGGTGTCGAAACCAAGGCCGAATAGGAAACCAAGTGGGAACATGTGCCAGCTGCGCGACACCAGCCGGAACATCGGGCGGAAGACGCGCGCCAGGAAGCCGCGATTGTTGAGCAGCAGGTCCAGGTCCTCCTCGACAAACGGCCCACCGGCCCGCACCCGCCGATAACTTCTGTAGATCGAGAAGAAGATGACGATGTTCATCGCCGCGATGGCGAGCAGGAAGAGTGCGGAAACGCCGGTACTGATCGTGCCGCCAATCTCCTGAAGGCTCTGGAAACGGCCGAGCAGGGACGTTGCCGCCGCGATAGCCGCAGCGACGATGACGACGATCGTCGAATGGCCGAGTGCGAAAAAGAAGCCGACGGAGACCGGCCGTTTGCCGTTCTGCATCAGCTTGCGCGTGACATTGTCGATGGCCGCTATGTGGTCGGCATCGACGGCATGGCGCAAGCCGAGGCCATAAATGACGAGAGCGACGCCAAGCAATGTCGGCTTGTCGTGGAAGGCGACGAAAGCCCACAGCCACGCCCCGACGTTGAGAATGGCGAGCGCCCCGTAGATTGTAATCAGCCTGGCCTTCAGGTCCGGCGCGGTTTTGTTCAGCATTTTCGATAGTTGGATCAGCATGGTTCTGCCTTTGACGTTGCCTGTCATTGCAGGGAACTCGCCCCGCCCTCCGGCCAGGCGCGCACACCGGATCACCCCGTCCGATGTTCTGCTTTGACGTCCATGATGGCAGGTCTCCTGGCTCGCGGATTCCCGCCGCTTTCGCCTTCCCGGCCCATGCAGCCAGTGGCATCGTGAAACCGGCATGCCGCTTACAGTTGCGGGGGCAGCCACGGCTTTGGATTTCTCCGCACCGCGTTCCCTTTTGATCCCCGAAGGGAACCATCAGCGCGAATTCGCCACACCGCGATTGGTCAGTCAATCGACAACTCCGCCGGCCAGCCGCCTCTCACGCCATCGTGACGAGATCGCCGCGCCCCCCCTCACACCCCCAGCGTCGGCTCGGTATTCACCTCCAGCGCTTCCTCTGCCTCGTCCTCCTCGCCAAGCACGTCGCCCTTCACCGGCAGTGCCCGGCCGATCCAGATCGGGTCGATAAGGTGGTCGCGCTTGGGGTTGGTGGTGTTGGGATGGATGAGGATGCTCAGGCCGCCGTGGTTCAGCATCAGCCAGGGAACCAGCGTGGCAAAGATCTCGGTGGCGAAGGAGACCTGGTACATGGCTTGCTGGTGCGGGCCGACCGGCTCGTCGCGCCAGTTGCCCAGGCGCACGCGGAAGCGCTCTGCGATGCGCTGGCGCAGCCATTCGGCATGCTGCCGCTCGGCCTCCCCGCCGTAGTAGATATGGGCGTGATAGCTGGCGATCTCGGCGATCGGCCTGACTTCGTTCATCGCGATGCTCCCCTTCGACGATTTTTTTGCGCCCGGCGGAACTCTAGCCGAAGCGCGGGCGCCTTGTCTGCAGCCGGCTGAGGTCCGCGCCTGCGGTCGGCAGGGTTATCGGATATGGCGCTCCCCCGCTCCGTCTCGGCTGCGCCGAGCCACCTCTTCCCCACCTTGTGGGGCGGGGAAATGCCAACCGCCGAGGTTGCAACCGGCAGGAAGGATGGCAACGGCCGTTGTGCCTTTGCCTAAATCACCGCGGTGACCGCGCCCTTCGCATTTAGGCGACAGCCGACTTTCGCCTGCCTCACTTCGATGCCGCCCCGCCCGTCATAGTCTATGCGCACCTCGATCGGCGCGTTGAGCCCGCTTCGGCGTTGACGCAAGGGGCCGGCGCTGACCGTGTAAACACGCACGGCGCCGAGGGGCTTGGCGGCCGCCGCGATCGCGGCGCGACAGGCGCGCACTACGGCGGCCGGCGTGCCGGGTATCGCCTTCGGAGGTGACAGCGGCGCGATGCGATAGCCTTTGGTGACCCGCCGGAGGTCGCCGCCGGCGGATCTGGAGGGCCTCAGCACTGGAGGCAGCACAATGGTCTGCGTCGCGCTTTTGGCCAAAGCAGGGGCTGTCGGCACCGCGGCCGGGTTCTGCGCAGAGGCAGCCGATCCGCTGACGGCGGAAGGATCGTCGCCCGCGGCGGCGGCGCCCACGCTTGTCGACACGCCTGTGCTGGTGCTGCCCAGATTGCCGCCGGCACTGACGCCACGCGATCCGCCGCCGCTCGATGC
>NZ_RZST01000369.1:0-1973 GCF_003997575.1 Mesorhizobium sp. M1A.F.Ca.IN.022.07.1.1 | reverse complement strand
CACCCCCCGCCGACACGCCTTGCGAACCGGCGCCCAATCCGGCGCCCACGCCGATGCCGCCGACCTTGCCGCCCACGCCGACGTCAAGCGCCGAGGCAGGCCCGATCGGGATGGCGATCGCCAGCGCGGCTGCTAGGTATTTTTTCATGGCCAGACCTTTGTTCCAAGGCCAACCTTGTGTGGCTCCTCATCGAGCGTCCGCTCGACAGCGGTCTGCGAAGCCTTCGTCGCGCGAATGCGCCGAGCGATGGCTACTTCTCGCCCTGCCAGGCATCGGCCTCGGTGACAGGCGCGGCTGGAGGCCGCTCGAAAGACGAATGATAGAAAAGCGGTCTCGGCAACGCCAAGCACTGAAAAAGGCTTAGGACTTCTCCTTTCAACTTAGCTGTCGACAGCAGGGCAAGTTTGAGCTCGCCTACGCGCTGCTAACGGGTAACTTTCAAATTAGTTTCAACTAAAATGCAACAGAGCAAGGACACCACCGTGCCAGCGCCGGTTGCTGATGCCGACGCCGGGCTCTCGTCGAAATGGCCGTCTCGGCTTCGCCGGGCCAATTCTCCCCCCACTTCCTGGCGTGCGGGCCTGGAGGCTTGAGAGTCGCCCAGGGCGGCAAGGCGCCCGCGCTACCGGCTCGAAGCCGCAACGCTCGTCGCGCTGGCCGACAACGACGCGGTGCTGGTCGGCCAGGCCGACCTGTTGCGATCGACGGTCGAGGGTGCGGCCGGCGATGCGATCCTGGCCAACAAGCGCGAGATCGAGACCGGCATCGCCGCCATGAGCGCCACATTGCGCGACAGGCAATCGTTCCTGCTGTGAGGGCCGGCTAGGCCTTGCCCCTGGAGCGCCTCACGCCTTTTGACTGGTGAGGCGCTCGAGCGCATCGACGATCAGGTCGCAGAATTTCGCATGGTCGAGCTTCATCGCCACGGTATGGCGGAAATCGACCTGCTCGCTCGCCGTGCCGCCGAAATGGCGCATGCCGCCCAGCTTCTCGAAATTGCAGACCGTCATGCCCTTGGTCCACCGTCCGGCAAGCTCGACGCGGATATCGGCCTTCTCGGTGGTGAAGACGCCTGCATCGATCATCGCCGCCACGCAGCAGGCGTCATGGACGGCGGGATGGGCTATCTGCAGCAGGCCGCCATGCGTGGTCGCGATGAACTCCCAGATATCGAGAATGAATTTGGCGATCGGGCCGCCGACAGCGCGCACCCTGTCCTGCAGGTCGGGGGTGGCCAAGGCCTGGTGCGTGAGGTCGAGCCCCACCATGGTGACGTCCCAAGCGGCGCGGAACACCACGTCTGCGGCCTCCGGGTCGGCATAGACGTTGAACTCGGCAGCGGGCGTGATGTTGCCGCGCGTGAAACTTCCGCCCATCGCGACGACCCGCTTCACCCGCTCGACGATGCGCGGCTCCTTGCGCACGGCTAGAGCGATGTTGGTGTAGGGCCCGACCGGCACCAGCGTGACGGTTTTCGGCTCATGCGCCATGACCGTCTCGATGATGAAGTCGACGGCATGGCGCTTGTCGAGCTCGAACGAGGCGGGCGGCAGCTCCGGGCCATCGAGCCCGGTCTCGCCGTGGATCTCGACGGCCAGCACCTGGTCGATGATCAGCGGGCCGGGAGAGCCTTTCGCCACCGGCACCTTTATGCCGTAGGCCGTGCATACGGAGAGCGCATTGCGCGTGGTGTTCTCGACATTGTGGTTGCCCGAAACCGTGGTGATGCCGAGAAGGTCGATGTTCGGGTTGCCGGCCGCAAGCAGGATGGCGATGGCATCGTCGTGCCCCGGATCGCAGTCGAGGATAATCTTTTCCATGGGGGTCGCCTCTCCCTGGCCTGCGGCGATTACAGACCGGGGCCTCTGGTGACGTCAAGGTTGCCATCCGGCCGAAGCGCGATCACCACAACTGACGCTCTTGCCGCCCCGCCCATAATGCCGCCCTCAGCGCGCCTGCCCGCCTCTTGCCC
>NZ_RZST01000368.1:0-5405 GCF_003997575.1 Mesorhizobium sp. M1A.F.Ca.IN.022.07.1.1 | reverse complement strand
GTTCTCGGTCGGGCGAATGGTGGTCTTGAGCAGGCCGCTCAGCACGTCGAAGCCGGTGCCGGCAACGGTGTCGCCGCCACCGTTCTTGTAGTCGCCGTAGTCGCGGTAGACGATGTTGCCCAAAACGTCCCAGTTCTCGTTGAAGCGATAGGCGCCGCTAGCGCTGGTGGTCCAGCCCTTGCCATTCGTTTCATAGCGACCGGTGGCGGAAGCCGCCCAGCTTTCCTCCGGCTTGAGGAAATCTCCGGCGTCCTTGGTTTCGAAGAACACCACTCCGCCGATGGCGCCGGAGCCATAGGTGTTGGCGACCGGGCCGCGGATCACGTCGACGGATTTGATGAGCTCGGGATCGACATAGAAGGTCGACTGCGTGCCGTGGTCGGAGCGCTGGAAATCCTGCCTGGCGCCGTCGACGATCACCGCCACGCGGCCGAAATCCTGCAGGCCGCGGATGTTGATGCTGGAGCTGACGCGTCGCGCGTCGGCCTGCACTGCAACTCCCGGCACGCCAAGCAGCATCTCGTTCGGCGTCGTCGCCATGCGGCGCTCAAGCTGTTCCTTGTCGACATGGCTGGCCGAGGCCAGCGACTGGATCGCCGTCTCGCCGGTGCGGCTGATGACGAGGATCTTGTCGAGCAGCGTCGAGTCGCCTGCACTTTTCTGGTCAGTCTTCTTTGTCTGGTCGCTCTGCTGGTCAGCCGCCGGCTGGGTGGCCTGTTGCGCTTTGGCCGCCGGCATACAGAGCGCGATTGCCGCCGCGCCAGCCAGCAAGGCCGCCATTTCCTTCGCCATCGGCCGATCTGTCGGCCGTCCCCAATTCACCAACCCCATGCCCCAACTCCAGATTCTCAGGCTCGATGCTGGCTGGCGCGGGGCTCGCTCGCATTTTTGATCGCGTCCGGCGTCTTAAATGTTGACTCATTTAGTCCGGTAATGCACGACTAGTAAACATGAGAAAACGAGTCAAGAATTTAATCGGCATTTGACGAGGCGACCGGCCCGGTGGCCGGCACAGGAAAAAGGGACCGAATGAGATGAACAGCCGTAACCCAAGCGACTTTCGCTACCGCGGCCGCCGCTCCGACGACGTGCCCGCGCGTTTTGACCGCGTGGCGATGTCAGTGCGCACGCTCTCCAGCAACGCGCTGTTCCAGGGCGAGCATGAGATCGGCATCGAACATCATGGTGCTCTCTACCGTCTGAAGATCACCCGCCAGGGCAAGCTGATCCTCAACAAGTAAGCACGATCGGCAGACGAACAGGGCAGACAAAAAGTGGGCAGGTGGACGATATGGACCAACGCGTGAAGCCGTCGCCGGACGAGATCCGGGGTTCGCGGGAAGACAATCCGAAGATGCGCGAGCGCGATTTGGCGGCCCAACTCGGCATTTCGGAAGCAGAGCTGGTCGCGGCACATTGCGGCCATGGCGCCGTGCGCGTCGAGCCGCGCGTCAATGACTTGCTGAGCGGCCTCGAAGCGGTCGGCGAAGTGATGGCGCTGACCCGCAACGAAAGCGCCGTGCACGAAAAGATCGGCGTCTACGACAAGGTCGTCACTGGCAATCACAACGCCATGGTGCTCGGCGAGAACATCGACCTGCGCATCTTCCCGAAAGTGTGGGCACATGGCTTTGCCGTCGAGAAACGCGACGGGGGCGAGATCCGCCGCAGCCTGCAGTTCTTCGATGCGGCCGGCGAGGCCGTTCACAAGGTGCATCTGCGGGCAGCCTCGAACCTCTATGCTTACCAGAAGCTGATGGCGAGCCTTGAATCGTCGAACCAGGAGCCGACGATCGCAATCGCCTCAAGCGCGCCGGAGGACGAAGTGGAGGTGCAAGCCTTGGTAGCCAGCATCGACGACCTCCGCGACCGCTGGAGCCGGATGACCGACGTGCATCAGTTCTTCGGCATGCTGAAGACCCTGAAGCTCAGCCGCCGTGAGGCGGTGCGCATGGTCGGCCAGGACTATGCATGGCTGCTCGACAATGATGCCGTCAGCGCCATGTTTCACCACGCGGCGGAAGGCGAGATGCCGATCATGTGCTTCGTCGGCAACCGCGGCTGCATCCAGATCCATTCCGGCCCGATCAAGTCGGTCAAGCCGATGGGACCATGGATTAACGTGCTCGACGAGACCTTCCACCTGCATCTGAGGACCGATCACATCCATGAAGTCTGGGCGGTGCGCAAGCCGACCAAGGATGGCCATGTCACCTCGCTCGAGGCTTACGACGCCAAGGGGGGCATGATCATCCAGTTCTTCGGCAAGCGCCATGAAGGCGAGGGCGAGCGCGACGACTGGCGCTTCCTGGCCGAGAACCTGCCCCGCATCCCCAGCCCGACCGCTGCATGAGGCGAGACTCGATGCGTGTCGTTCACCGTTTCCGCTCTGGGCTTGCGCTGCTGGTCGCCGTTCTGCTTGCCGCCGCCGCTATGCCTGCCGGAGCCGATGAAGGTAGGGCCGTCTTCTCCGACACCTCGCGGATTGCCGCCATCGGCGGCTCGATCACCGAGATCGTCTATGCGCTCGGCGAGGAAGGTCATCTCGTCGCCCGTGATTCGACCAGCTCTTTCCCGCAAGCCGCGCAGAAATTGCCTGATGTTGGCTATATGCGCGCGCTGTCGCCGGAGGGCGTTCTGTCGGTCAATCCATCGGGGATTCTAGCCCTGCATGGCAGCGGCCCGAAGGAAACCGTCGACGTGTTGAAGAAATCGAGCGTGCCCTTTATCGAGGTGCCGGAGCGCTACAGCCATGAAGGCATCCTCGAAAAGATCCGCACCGTCGGGAGGGCGCTGGGGGTCGAGGCTAAGGCGGAGCAGCTCGCTGCGGAGACGGACGCGAAGCTGAAGTCGGCCGAAAAGCAGACGGCCGCGATCAAGGAGCGCAAGCGCGTGCTGTTCGTGCTGTCGATCCAGGGCGGCAAGATCCTGGCCGCGGGCAGCGATACGGCCGGCGACGGCATCATCAGGCTTGCCGGCGCCGTCAACGCGGTCGAGGGTTTTTCGAGCTACAAGCAGCTGTCCGACGAGGCGATCGTCACCGCAAGGCCGGATGTGCTCCTGACCATGAAAAACGCCGGTCCACCGATCTCGGAAGATGAGCTGTTCGCCAATCCATCGATCGCTTCGACGCCCGCGGGAGCTGCCCGCAAGCTGATCAGCATGGATGGCGGCTACCTGCTGGGCTTCGGGCCGCGCACCGCCGCGGCCATCCACGACCTCGCCGTCTCGCTTTACGGCAATCAGGTCACGGACTGAGCGGTGATGGCCGAACAGTCGATTGCGGGGCCGGCGGGCAGGGTGAGGGCATCCGATGGCGACCGCTCGGCGCGGGCAAGGATCGTCATCCTGCTTTTGTCTGTCGCGCTTGCGCTGTCCATATTCCTGTCGCTGACCTCGGGCGCTTCGGACGCGTCCGCCGTTCGCGTCATCCGCGACTGGCTGACCGGAGGCGTGCCGGCCGATACGGCGCTCGCCGCGCGCCACCGGCTGATCGTCTATGACATCCGCATGCCGCGCGTGCTGCTCGGCGTGCTGATCGGCGCCGCGCTCGCCGTCTCCGGCGCGGTGATGCAAGGACTGTTCCGCAACCCGCTCGCCGATCCCGGCCTGATCGGCGTCTCGTCCGGCTCGAGCCTTGGCGCGGTGGCAATCATCGTGCTCGGCACAACCTGGCTTGCGCCTGTCACGCTCGCCCTTGGCACGCTCGGCCTGCCGCTGGCAGCCTTCCTCGGCGGCCTGGCGGTGACGCTGCTGCTCTATGCCATTGCGACGCGCCACGGCCGGACGTCAGTCGCCACGATGCTGCTCGCCGGCCTGGCGATCGCCGCCCTTGCCATGGCGCTCACCGGCATACTGGTCTTCGTGGCCGACGACAGGCAATTGCGCGACCTCACCTTCTGGCAGCTCGGCTCGCTTGGCGGCGCCACTTGGCCGAAAATCGGCACGGTCGGACCGGTGATCTTGCTGGCACTGGCGACGATGCCGTTTCTGTCGCGCGGCCTCGATGCGCTGGCGCTCGGCGAGGCGACCGCCGGCCATCTCGGCATTCCGGTCCAGCGGCTGAAATACACGGCCATCGTCGGCGTGTCGGCGGCGGTCGGTGCGTCGGTCGCCGTCAGCGGAGGCATCGGCTTCATCGGCATCGTCGTGCCGCATCTGTTGCGCCTCGCCATCGGTCCGGAAAACCGCTACCTGTTGCCGGCCTCGGCCTTGCTCGGCGCCTCGCTGCTTCTGCTTGCCGACGCGGTCGCCCGCACCATCGTCGCTCCGGCCGAACTGCCGATCGGCATCGTCACGGCAGTGGCCGGCGCGCCGTTCTTCCTGTGGATCCTGCTGCGCAAGCGCGGCGTCATTGATCTGTGAGCAGCCGATGATCGAAGCCCGGGACATCTCCGTAGCGATCGGCTCCAGGCGCATCGTCTCGCATGTCGATTTCACGGCGCGGCCGGGCGAGGTAACGGCAATCGTCGGGCCCAATGGCTCGGGCAAGACGACGCTGCTCAAGGCGCTGACGGGCGAGCTCTCCTATACCGGCACTGTCATCCTCAATGGCCGAGACCTGGTTTCCATGAAGCCGGTGGAGGCAGCGACGCATCGCGCCGTGCTGCCGCAGTCCACCACGCTGTCCTTTCCCTTCACGGTGCTAGAGGTCGTTCGTCTCGGCCTGATCGGCGGGCGTTCCGGGGTGCTGCCCGGCGAGGATGCGCGCTTGCCCGAGCGGGCGCTGGCGGGTGTCGATCTCGACGGCTTTGCCGGCCGCTTCTACCAGGAGCTTTCAGGCGGCGAGCAGCAGCGCGTCCAGCTTGCCCGTGTGCTCTGCCAGGTCTGGGCGCCGGTTCTCGAGGGCAGGTCGCGCTACCTATTCCTGGACGAGCCTGTCTCCAGCCTCGACGTCAAGCACCAACTCATCATCATGAATGTTGCGCGCGATTTCGCGCGGCGCGGCGGCGGCGTGGTGGCGATCCTGCACGACCTCAATCTGACGGCCATGTATGCCGACCGGATTTTCGTGCTCTCTCGTGGCCAGCTGGCTGCCGCCGGCTCGCCGCAAGACGTGCTCAATGACGAGCTGATCGAAAAGGTGTTCGACTGCCGGCTCAAGGTCGGCGCACTGCCTGCTGGAAGCGTTCCGTTCGTGTTGCCGCAATCGGCAGCTTAGGCGGCCGGGGCGCGCTGCTCCAGGAGATCGATGCCAAGCAGGTGGCGCACATTCGGGCGCGCGGCGACGAGGTCGGCGATCGTGTAGCGGGAGAGCACGGCGAAGAAGGCATTGAGCGCTTCGCGCAGTGCCGAATTCAAGGCGCAGCTGTCGACCAGCGGGCATTCGGCGGCGTCGTTCTCGAAGCACTCGGCCATGGCGAAGCTCTCTTCGGTGACGCGCACGACGTCGAACAGGCTGATCT
>NZ_RZST01000367.1:0-5486 GCF_003997575.1 Mesorhizobium sp. M1A.F.Ca.IN.022.07.1.1 | reverse complement strand
GGTCTCGACCTGCATGGTGATCTCGATGCGCGGATAGATGCGGCGGATCTCGCGAATCGCCGGCACCGCCAGTTCGATCGCCGGCGCAGTCACGGCGCCGAGAAACACCGAGCCGCCCTTGCCTGCCTTGAGTTCCGAAATCTCGCGGTCGGCTTCGCGCATTTCGAGCAGGATCGAGCGGGCGCGCCTGGCGAGCGCCTGACCGTAAGGGGTCAGCGTCACGCCGCGCGGCAGCCGCTCGCACAATTTCACGTCGAGCACCGCCTCCATCTCGGCGATCATGCGCGAGGCCGCCGGCTGGGAAATATTCATCACCTGGGCGGCGGCGCTCACCCGTCCGTGATCGTCGAGCGCGGCGATCATTCGCATATGGCGCAGGCTCAGGCCGCTGCGCAGGAGCGTTTCGCCGTCCCCCGGAAGCTTCTCGTAACTCCCTGAAATCGCATCAGGATCGCGCAGCGCCGCCATGATTTCCCAGCCTCTCCGGCAGTTCTCTGCTCTACGCTAAATCATACCAGTTTCGGTATAGCAACCAGCAAAGATCGCATTTGACAGTTATGTCAAAGGGACACACCCTTCGCGCGTTCCGAGACGCAGCGATCGGCAACGAGCAAAATCGTATCGATTGAAACTGCGTCGCGGGGCCGATTGGGAGGATACCGGAGATCGATAAAGCCGACAGAGGCGCGACTGCGCTCCTGTTCGACTGCGCGGCCCGCGAAGCCCCGAGGTGTCGCGTCCATCAACCAGGGAGAGTAAATGTGAAGATCATCAAGACGCTGGCCGCCGTCGCGGCCCTTGGCATTGCCGCCACGACCTATTCGGCGCACGCCGCCGACAAGGGTCTCGTCGGCGTGCTGATGCCGACCAAGACCTCGCAGCGCTGGATCAACGACGGCGACGCCGTCAAGTCCCAGCTCGAAGCGCTGGGCTACACGGTCGACCTGCAATACGCGCAGGACGACATCCCGAACCAGCTCAGCCAGCTGGAAAACGAGATCACGAAAGGCCCGAAAGCGCTGATCATCGCTTCGATCGACGGCACCACCATGGCCGATGCGCTGCAGAAGGCCAATGACGCAGGCGTCGTCACCATCGCCTATGACCGGCTGATCAAGAAGACCCCGAATGTTGACTACTACACCACCTTCGACAATTTCGGCGTCGGCGTGATCCAGGCGAATTCCCTGGTCAAGGGCCTCAAGGAGCGCTTCCCGAACACCAAGCCGTGGAACGTCGAGCTGTTCGGCGGCTCGCCCGACGACAACAACGCCTTCTTCTTCTACAACGGCGCGATGTCGGTCCTGCAGCCGCTGATCGACGACGGCTCGATCAAGATCAAGTCCGGCCAGATGGGCATGGACAAGGTCGGCACGCTGCGCTGGCTCGCCGCCACCGCCCAGGCCCGCATGGACAACCTGCTCTCGGCCAACTACTCGGACGGCAGCCGCGTCGATGGCGTTCTGTCGCCCTATGACGGCCTGTCGCGCGGCATCACCGCCTCGCTGCGCGCTGTCGGCTACGGCACGGATGCTCAGCCCTGGCCGATCGTGACCGGTCAGGACGCCGAGACCGCCTCGGTCAAGCTGATCATTTCGGGCGAGCAGTATTCGACCGTGTTCAAGGACACCCGCGAGCTGGCCAAGGCCACCGTGCAGCTGGTCGACAAGGTGCTCTCCGGCGGCAAGCCCGACGGCCTCGACACCAAGACCTACAACAACGACGTCAAGGTCGTTCCCTCGATCCTCTTGACGCCGCACGAGGTCGACAAGTCGAACTACAAGGCGCTGGTCGTCGACTCCGGCTACATCAAGGCCGAAGAGCTGAAGTAATCCAGCCTTTAAGGGAGGGGTCCTGCGCGACGCAGGGCCCCTTTTCGTTCAGAAGCGACCCCGGTATTGTTTTTGCCGGCTTCTGCAGCGCCATGCGCCATCGCGGCGCGAGCCAGACTGCAGTATGTTGATTTCGCGCATAACGCCTTCCGGAAACGGCAGGCATGCGCCAGGGAGCGGAATTCCTGATGAGCTCGACGATTTTGGAGATGCGCGACATCACCAAGACGTTCCCCGGCGTGAAGGCGCTGTCGAACGTCAACCTCAGCGTCGAGGAAGGAGAAATCCACGCCATCGTCGGCGAGAACGGCGCCGGCAAATCGACGCTGATGAAGGTGCTGTCGGGCGTCTACCCGACCGGTACCTATGAAGGCGAGATCGTCTTTCGCGGCCAGGAATGCCACTTCAAGGGTATCCATGACAGCGAGCATATCGGCATCGTCATCATCCACCAGGAACTTGCCCTGGTGCCGATGCTGTCGATCGCGGAAAACATCTTCCTGGGCAACGAGCACGCCAGCTACGGCGTCATCGACTGGAACGCCAACGAGAAGCGCACCAAGGCCCTTCTCGACAAAGTCGGCTTGAAGGAAGATCCCAAGACGCTGATCACCAATATCGGCGTCGGCAAGCAGCAACTGGTCGAGATCGCCAAGGCGCTCAGCAAGGAAGTGAAGCTGCTGATCCTTGACGAGCCGACCGCCTCGCTCAGCGAAAAGGACAGCCAGGCGCTGCTCGATCTTCTGCTCGAGTTCAAGCGCCAGGGCATGACCTCGATCCTGATCTCGCACAAGCTCAACGAGGTGAACCGCGTCGCCGACAAGGTGACGGTGATCCGCGACGGGCGCACCATCGAGACCCTGCCCAGGAAGGACATCAGCGAAGACCGGATCATCACTTCGATGGTCGGCCGCTCGCTCGACGACCGCTACCCGCCGCGCGAGCCCCAGATCGGCGAGGTTATTTTCGAAGTGAAGAACTGGTCGGTGTACCATCCGATCCACGCCGAGCGGCAGGTGATCAAGAACGTCAACCTCAATGTGCGCAAGGGCGAGGTGGTCGGCATTGCCGGGCTGATGGGCGCCGGCCGCACCGAATTCGCGATGAGCCTGTTCGGCCGTTCCTATGGCCGGCATATCAGCGGCGAGGTCCTGCTCAGGGGTAAGCCTCTCGATCTTTCGACGGTGAGCAAGGCGGTGGAGAACCGGATCGCCTATGTCACCGAGGACCGCAAGACCTTTGGCCTCAACCTCATCGACCACATCAAGCACAACGTGACGCTGGCCAATTTGGGAGGCGTCTCCAGCCGCGGCGTCATCGACGACATGCGCGAGATGAGCGTCGCCAACGACTATCGCAAGAAGACCAACATCCGCGCATCCAGCGTCTATCAGCTGACCGGCAATCTTTCGGGCGGCAACCAGCAAAAGGTGGTGCTGTCGAAATGGCTGTTCGCCGACCCGGAAGTGCTGATCCTCGACGAACCGACGCGCGGCATTGACGTCGGCGCCAAGTACGAAATCTACACGATCATCGCCCGCCTCGCCGCAGAGGGAAAGGCAATCGTCGTCATCTCGTCGGAAATGCCGGAATTGCTCGGCATCACCGACCGCATCTATGTCATGAACGAAGGGCGTATCGTCGGCGAAATGGCGGCAAGCGACGCCAGCCAGGAAAAGATCATGCGCGCCATCGTTCGGGGAGAAGGAAAAAAAGCCTCATGAGCACAGAAAGCGCTCCCGCGCCGCAGAGCGGCGTCGCCGAAGACGTCAAGCATGGTCCGCGTGTCGCCGTTTCGGCGCTGACGACGAACCTGCGCGAATACGGACTGATCATCGCGCTGATCGTCATCATGCTGTTCTTCCAGTACACGACGTCCGGCACGCTGTTCAAACCGGTCAACCTCAGCAACCTGGTGCAGCAGAACTCGTTCATCATCGTGATGGCGCTTGGCATGCTGCTGGTGATCGTCGCCGGCTATATCGACCTCAGCGTGGGATCGGTCGCCGGCTTCATCGGCGCGCTTGCCGCAATGATGATGGTCATCTGGCCGCTCGGTATATTCAGCAATCCTCTGGTGGTCTCTATCGTTTGCTTGATCGTCGGTGCGCTTATCGGCGCGGCGCAAGGCTATTGGATCGCCTATCACCGAATACCGAGCTTCATCGTGACGCTGGCGGGCATGCTGATCTTCCGCGGCATCTGCCAGGCACTGCTTGGCGGCGGCTCCTCGGTAGGTCCGCTTCCCGACAGCTTCAAGGCGTTGAGCTCCGGCTTCATCCCCGACGTCATCGGCCCGCTGACGCTCATTCCGCCGACGGTGAATGCCGCCGGCAAGACCATCGTCGGCAGCGGCCTTACGCTGCACATGACGACGATCGTGCTCGGTCTGGTCGCGGTGCTCGCCTATGCCTATTTCGGCTTCAGAACACGGCGTAAGCGCGAACGGCATGGCTATGAGGCCGAGCCCTTCCCGCTGTTCGTCGTCAAGACGCTGGTCGGCAGCGCGCTGGCGCTGTTCCTGGTCTTCCAGTTCGCCAGCTACAGGGGCCTGCCGGTGGTGCTTCTGGTGATGGGCGTGCTGATCTCGCTGTTCGTCTTCGTCACCAAGCGCATGACCATCGGCCGCCGCATCTATGCGATGGGCGGCAACGCCAAGGCGGCGCAGCTGTCGGGCATCAACACCGAAAGGCTGACGCTGCTCGTCTTCATCAACATGGGCGTGCTGTCGGCGCTCGGCGGCCTGATCATCGCCGCTCGCCTCGGCCAGGCCGTCCCGGCCGCCGGTCTGGGCAGCGAGCTCGACGTGATCGCCGCGGTCTTCATCGGGGGCGCCTCGGCGATGGGCGGTGTCGGACAGGTCATCGGCGCCGTGGTCGGCGGCTTCATCATGGGCGTGATGAACAACGGCATGTCGATCATGGGCGTCAATGTCGACTGGCAGCAGGTGGTCAAAGGCCTGGTGCTGCTCGGTGCCGTCATCTTCGACGTCTACAACAAGAACAAGGCGTAGAGGCCGGAGGCAAGGACTAAGGAGGCATACGGGTTCTAGATCGCGAAGCTGCCGGCAACCCGTCGGCGCGAAGAAGTCCTGGAAGGACCAGGCTCGCGAGTGCAATCCGGACGAAGAGTTTCAACCGTGGCGCGGATCGGTTCCGGGCCGCGCCGGTCAGGGCTTGCCAATCGGCAGCCGGGCCAACGCAAAAGAGAGAGGGTTCATCATGCTGATTTCCCAGATCCTCGATGACGCCGAGACGATCCGCGTCGTTGCCCGCAGCGGCGGCAAGACCCGGATCATCAACGGCGCGCGCAGCGTCTATTCGCTGGCGATGGAGGCAGCCCGCACCGGCACCGGGCTCGAGGCGCTGATCGAGCGCAAGGGCTATGGCGAGACGGTCGACCTCGACGCCGTCTACAAGAAGGGACGCCTGGTGTCGCCGATCAACCATCCCGACCCCGCGCATCTCCACCTTACCGGCACCGGGCTTACACATCTCGGCTCCGCCGCGACACGCGATTCCATGCACAAGAAGCTCAGCGACGGCGAGGAGCAGCTCACCGATTCCATGAAGATGTTCCGCATGGGGCTGGAGGGCGGCAAGCCGGCCAAGGGCGAGATCGGCGTGCAGCCGGAATGGTTCTACAAGGGCAACC
>NZ_RZST01000366.1:0-5501 GCF_003997575.1 Mesorhizobium sp. M1A.F.Ca.IN.022.07.1.1 | reverse complement strand
ATGACATGCTGGGCGTGGTGCTGCGCGAGCCGATCGGCGTCGTCTCGATCATCACGCCGTGGAATTTTCCCTTCCTGATCGTCAGCCAGAAACTGCCCTTCGCGCTCGCCGCCGGCTGCACTGCCGTGGTCAAGCCGAGCGAGATGACCTCGGCGTCGACCTTCGTGCTCGGCGATATCCTGCTGCAGGCCGGCCTGCCGACGGGTGTCGTCAACATCCTCGCTGGCCTGGGTAGCGATGTCGGCGCGCCAATGGTCAGCCATCCGCTGGTTGAGATGGTGTCCTTCACCGGCTCGACCCGCGTTGGCAAGATGACCATGGCGGCGGCGTCCAGTTCGCTGAAGAAGGTGTCGATGGAGCTCGGCGGCAAGAACGGCCAGATCGTCTTTCCCGACGCCGATCTCGAAGCAGCGGCGGATGCCGCAGTCTTCGGCGGCTTCTTCAACGCCGGCGAATGCTGCAATGCCGGCAGTCGGCTGATCGTGCATGAGGCGATCGCGGACGACTTTCTCGGCGCAGTCAAGGCGCTGGCCGAGAGGGTGAAAGTCGGCGATCCGCTTGACGACCGCACCAAGGTCGGCGCGATGATCTCGGCCGACCATATGGCGAAGGTAGCCGGATATGTGAAGGCGGCCAAAACCGGCGGCGGCAGCGTCTTCAGCGGCGGCGGACAGCTCGCCTCCAACGCCGGCCAGTATCTCGATCCGACCATTGTCCGCAACGTTACCGAGGACATGGAAATCGCGCGCGAGGAAGTCTTCGGGCCGGTGCTGTCCGTGCTCACTTTTGAAACGATTGAAAAGGCATTGCACATCGCCAACAACACGCCCTATGGTCTGTCTGCGGGAGTGTGGAGCGCCAGCATCGACACATGTATGTCGGTGGCGCGCGGTGTGCGTTCGGGGACGGTTTGGGTGAATACGTTCATGGAGGGTTATCCCGAACTGCCCTTCGGCGGCTACAAGCAATCCGGTCTCGGACGCGAACTCGGCAAACGCGCCGTCGAGGACTATACCGAGGAAAAGACAATCCAGTTTCATCGCGGCCAGCGCACCGGATGGTGGCTCGGCTGAGTTGGGAGACCCCGGCGGTCACCCCGCCGGTTATGTGAATGCAACAAGGGAGGTAGTACATGTTGCGCAAACTGCTTATCGGAACGGCTCTTGCGACGAGCTTTGCGTTCTCGGCGCATGCCGCGGACGTCAAGGAAGTGCAGATGCTGCATTGGTGGACGTCGGGCGGCGAAGCGGCTGCTCTGAACGTGCTGAAGCAGGATCTGGCCAAGGAAGGCTATGCCTGGAAGGACGTGCCGGTGGCCGGCGGCGGCGGCGACGCCGCCATGACCGCTCTGAAGGCGATGGTCGCGGCCGGCAACTATCCGACTGCCTCGCAGATGCTGGGCTACACCGTGCTCGACTATGCCGCTGCTGGCGTCATGGGCGACCTCACCGAGACCGCCAAGAAGGAAGGCTGGGACAAGAGCGTTCCGGCCGCCCTGCAGAAGTTCTCCGTCTATGACGGCAAGTGGGTCGCGGCTCCGGTCAACGTCCACTCGGTCAACTGGCTGTGGATCAACAAGGCCGTGATGGACAAGATCGGCGGCACCGAGCCGAAGACCTTCGACGACTTCATCGCCCTGCTCGACAAGGCCAAGGCCGCTGGCGTCATCCCGCTGGCGCTCGGCGGCCAGAACTGGCAGGAAGCGACCATGTTCGACTCCGTCGTGCTGTCGACCGGCGGACCGGAATTCTACAAGAAGGCGATGAACGACCTCGATGAGGAGTCGCTCAAGTCCGACACGATGAAGAAGTCGTTCGACAACCTCGCCAAGCTCGTCACCTATGTCGACCCGAACTTCTCGGGCCGCGACTGGAACCTCGCCACCGCCATGGTCATCAAGGGCGATGCGCTGGTTCAGGTCATGGGCGACTGGGCCAAGGGCGAATTCCACGCCGCCAACAAGACGCCGGGCACGGACTTCCTCTGCTACCGCTTCCCGGGCACCGACGGCTCGGTGATCTACAACTCCGACATGTTCGGCATGTTCAACGTTCCGGACGACCGCAAGGCCGCCCAGGTCGCTCTGGCCACCGCCACCCTGTCGAAGAGCTTCCAGTCGGCTTTCAACGTCGTGAAGGGCTCGGTCCCCGCCCGCACCGACGTGCCGGACACCGACTTCGATGCTTGCGGCAAGAAGGGCATCGCCGACCTTAAGGCGGCTAACGAAGGCGGCAAGCTGTTCGGCTCGTTGGCCCAGGGCTACGGCGCGCCCCCGGCTGTCGCCAACGCCTACAAGGACGTCATCTCGAAGTTCGTCCATGGCCAGATCAAGACCTCGGACGAAGCCGTGACCGAATTGGTCAAGGCGATCGACGACGCCAAGTAAGGCGTTTTGCTGGAGCAATTCCAGGAAAAGTGCATAGCGGTTTTCCGTTCGGAATTGCATAAAACAAAACCACTCGAGTCTCCCCCGCTCCGGCGGGGGAGGTCTCCTGTCGAGACGATATACGGGATTGCTGCCTGGTGTGCGCCGCACGCTGGCTGGTCCCCAATAACCGGTACTGGATGAGCCGATGAGCACAGTCGCCGAAACCCAAATCAAGCTGACGCCGGAACATGACGCCCGTCCTGGCGCCTCCGTCCGCTCGCGATTGCAGGACCTGTTGCCGAAGATCGTCCTGGCGCCGAGCTTCGCGGCGACGATCGTCTTCGTCTATGGCTTCATCCTGTGGACGATCTATCTGTCGTTCACCAACTCCAAGACCTTCCCATCCTACGACATCACCGGCGCCCGCGCCTATCAGCGGCTGTGGCGCTGGACCTTCGAGAGCGACCCGCCGTCGAGCTGGTACACCTCGATCACCAACATGGGCATTTTCGGCTTCCTCTACATCCTGATCTGCCTGGCGCTCGGCCTGTTCCTGGCCATCCTGCTCGACCAGAAGATCCGCGGCGAAGGCATGCTGCGGCCGATCTATCTCTATCCGATGGCGCTCTCCTTCATCGTCACCGGCGTCGCCTGGAAATGGTTCCTCGACCCCGGCCTCGGTCTCGAGCAGACGCTACACCAATGGGGCTGGACGAGCTTCCATTTCGACTGGATCAAGAACAAGGATTTCGTCATCTACACGGTGGTGATCGCCGGCGTCTGGCAGGCTTCCGGCTTCATCATGGCGATGTTCCTGGCCGGGCTTCGCGGCATCGACGGTGAGATCATGAAGGCCGCGCAGATCGACGGCGCAACCACGTTCCAGCTCTACCGCCGCATCGTCATTCCGCTGCTCAGGCCGGTGTTCCTGTCGGCCTTCATCGTGCTCGCGCATCTGGCCATCAAGTCCTATGACCTTGTCGTGGCGCTGACCAGCGGCGGACCGGGCGGTTCGGCCTGGCTGCCCTCCAACTTCATGTATGAGTTCACCTTCAAGCGCAACGAGATGGCGGTGGGCTCGGCGAGCGCGGTGATCATGCTGATGACGCTGACCGCGATCATCGTGCCTTATCTCTATTCCGAGCTCAGGGAGAAGCCGCGATGAGCGCCGTCACCTCACCGGCCAGCCAGGCATCGAGCGGCGTCAGCGCCAGGACGATCAACCGCATCGTCATCTACGGACTGCTTGCGCTGTTCGCGCTGTTCTACCTGATGCCGCTCTTCGTCATGCTGGTCACCTCGTTCAAGACCATGGACGAGATCCAGAACGGCAACATGCTGGCGCTGCCGCAGTCGCCGACCATCGCGCCATGGTTCAAGGCCTGGGGCGAAACCTGCGTCGGTCTCACCTGCGCCGGGATCAAGGGCTACTTCTGGAACTCCATCAAGATGGTGGTGCCGGCGGTGCTGATCTCGACGCTGCTCGGCGCGCTCAACGGCTATGTGCTGACCAAATGGCGCTTCCGCGGCCATACGCTGGTCTTCGCGATGATGCTGTTCGCCTGCTTCATTCCGTTCCAGTCGGTACTCTTGCCGATGGCGACCATCCTCGGCAGCATCGGCCGCTTCGGCGCCAGCCTGCAGAACGCGACGGGGTTCAACTTCGGCCTCGGCAACTCGACGGTCAACCTGGTCTTCGTCCATGTGGTCTACGGCCTCGGCTTCACCACCCTGTTCTTCCGCAACTATTACGAGGCCTTCCCGACCGAACTGGTGAAGGCGGCGCAGGTCGACGGCGCCTCCTTCTTCCAGATTTTCCGTCGCATCATGCTGCCCAACTCGATGCCGATCTTCGTCGTCACCGTCATCTACCAGTTCACCAACATCTGGAACGACTTCCTGTTCGCTTCCGCTTACGCCGGCACCGGCGACGTGATGCCGATGACGGTGGCGCTCAACAATGTCGTCAACACCTCGACCGGCGTCGTCGAATACAACGTCAACATGGCGGCGGCGATGATTGCCGCGCTCCCCACCCTGATCGTCTATGTCGTCGCCGGCCGCTATTTCGTGCGCGGGCTGATGGCCGGCGCGGTCAAGGGCTGACCCTATTTTCTGAAGGAACGACCATGGCTTTTCTGGAAATTGATGGGCTGAAGAAGCGCTTCGGGAATGTCGAGATCCTGAAGGGCATCGATGTCGAGCTCGAAAAGGGCGGCTTCCTGGTGCTGGTCGGCCCGTCCGGCTGCGGCAAGTCCACCCTGCTCAACACCATTGCCGGGCTGGAAACCATCACCGAGGGCCAGATCCGCGTCGACGGCCGCGCGATCAACGATCTGCATCCCTCGAAGCGCGACATCGCCATGGTCTTCCAGAGCTACGCGCTCTATCCGAACATGACGGTTGCCGGAAACATCGCCTTCGGCATGGAGATGCGCGGCGTGCCGGCGGCGGAGCGCCAGGCGGCGATCGACAAGGTGGCAAAGATACTGCAGATCGGTCACCTGCTCAACCGCAAGCCCAGCCAGCTTTCCGGCGGCCAGCGCCAGCGCGTCGCCATGGGCCGGGCGCTGGTGCGCGACCCGAAACTCTTCCTGTTTGACGAGCCGCTTTCCAACCTCGACGCCAAGCTGCGCGTCGACATGCGCATCGAGATCAAGCGCCTGCACGCCACGACCGGCACCACGATCGTCTATGTCACCCACGACCAGATCGAGGCGATGACGCTGGCGACCAAGATCGCCGTGATGCGCGACGGCGAGGTACAGCAGTTCGGCACGCCGGCCGAAGTCTACAACAACCCCACCAATATCTTCGTCGCCGATTTCATGGGCTCGCCCGCGATGAACCTGATCCCGGCCAAGATCGGCGCCAATGGCAGCGGGCTTTCCGTTGTTCTCGATCGTGAGGCCCGCCAACCGATCACGCTGTCGCTGCCCGGCGCGCCGACCGGCCTTGCGGCCTTCAAGGACAAGCCGGTCATCTTCGGCGTGCGCCCGGAAGCGCTGACCGATCCAGAAGGCGCCGAGCGCAACGGATCCGAAATCGCCACCGCCGACTGCCACATCGAAGTGGTCGAGCCGGCGGGATCGGACACGTTCGCCGTCACCAATCTCGGCGGCAAGGGCGTGGT
>NZ_RZST01000365.1:0-5553 GCF_003997575.1 Mesorhizobium sp. M1A.F.Ca.IN.022.07.1.1 | reverse complement strand
TCCGCGGCGCGGTGATCGCCAATGTCGAACCCGGCTCGTCGGCAGAGAAGGCTGGATTGCAGGTCGGCGATGTCGTCACCGCAATCGACGGACATCCCGTGCAAGGCACGACCGACCTCAGAAACCGCATCGGCCTCACCCCTGCCGGAAGCACCGTCAAATTTGCCGTCAAACGCGGTAATGGCGAAGTCACGATCGACGTGACGATCGCTGCACAGGAAAGCGCGTCGGAGACGCTGGCAGGCACTCTCCTGCAGGGCGCCAAGATGAGTGACGCTTCAGCCGAGGAAGCCCAGCGGGCAGGCGCGGCCGGGGTCGTCATCGAGAGCATCGAACCCGCTAGCCCGGCGGCAAGGGCAGGGCTGCGGACCGGAGACATGATCGTGGCGGTCAACCGCAAGCCGGTCTCTTCGATGGAGGATTTGCGCAGTGCGATCGCTGGGCAACGGGCAGTACTGGCGCTTGAACTCATCCGTGACGGCGCGCGTTTTCTGCTGGTTGTGCGATAAACTGGCGGCCGGCCACCATGAACAGAAGTGGCAATCATGACGTGAGCCGGAAGAGGCAATCCAACATCGAAGTCATCCGTTCGGCCCGGATACGACAACGAAAAGGAGGCAGCCTGAAGGAGAAGTAATGCAATCGGCAAACGACCATCGCCCCACCGGTCGCGTTAATCGCAAATCGATCGCAACGACGGGGAAGAGCGCGAAGTGCAGCCGGTTGACTATTTCCTCGTGTTCTAACGTTAAATGCCCGAAAGAGCTCGAGCAGTAACCGTGTTCCTGCTGCGGCGGGTGTCGCCTCAGACCAATGATGCTACGTCCGCGGCCTTACCCCGTCAGTAACCCAGTTCGAGGTCGATCCTGTTGGACAGAGGCTCGCCTCTTGCGACTTGACCGCAAAGTTCGGCGGCCTGGTCGATCCCGGAATCCACCCAGAAGCTCGCGACATGAGGTGTAACGGTCACCTTGGGATGATTCCACAGTGGCGACGAGGCTTCCAGCGGTTCACGCTGAAACACGTCAAGGCAAGCACCTGAAAGCTGATCCTCGTCGAGAGCGCGGATCAGGTCGGCTTCGTTGACATGTGCGCCCCTGGCGACGTTGACGAGATAGGCACCTCGCTTCATGTTTCCAAAGGCACTGGCGTTCAGGATCTCACGAGTGTCACCTGTCAGGGGAAGTGAACAGATAACGTAGTCCCGGCCTCTGAGTGCCTCCGCAAGCTGGGCGCGGCCGAAGTAGCTCTGTATGCCAGGGAGCGTCTTCTGGTGACGAGACCAGACGGCAGTGTCGTAGCCCAGTTCCGCAAACAGCTTTGCTGCCCAGCCACCGATCCGGCCCGCACCCAGCACAACAATTCTTGTCTCGGAGATTTTCCGGGGCGCGATCGGATTCCAAACCTTGCTGGCTTGCTGCCTCACGTACTCGGCAACATGGCGGTGCTGGCACAGAACGCGAAGGACGATGTACTGCGCCACTTCCGACGCCTGCTCACGCGTTGCGAGCCTAATGAGCGCAACACTCTTGGGAAAGCTTTGGAGATCAATTCCGTCGACACCGGCCCCTAGGTAGAGCACCGCGCGCAGTCCTGTCATCGCGTCGAAAAAGCCGGGATCGGCGCCCTTGTCGATCAGCACGATCTCGATATCACCTTTATTCCCTACGTCTGGCCACAGCCTGAACTCCAGTTGCGGCACACGATTCTTTAGCTCAGTAGCCCACACTGCGGCGTCGATGTAGTCAGGATATTCATTGACCATCAGCACGGTAATTGGCTGGCCGGACACTTGGCACCCCCAAGCAGAGGCAATGATCGGATGCGTGTTCCCTTACAATAGCACACCCGCCTTTAGTATCCGAACTCCAAATTGGCCGCTGCGTTTCCGGCTTTGTCGGCGAGCGTGTCCGCCGAGCCGGCCGATATGGCAGGCGAGTGCCTCGAATTCCGGCCGGGCGTCGTTGAATTTCCGGTCCGGCGACGGACCGCGCGCCGAGCGTGCCTTGCGGGAATTCGCGAATGAGCGCGCCTGCACGCATGTTCAGCGTGTCCGCCCCCGCCTTGAAGCCCGCCGGCGCATAAGCGCGCTTGCCGTCGAACATCTCGGCTCGGTCCCGACGCAAAGAGCCCCGCCGTGAAAATCAAAAAACGCCCGCCGCATGCCAGGGGAGCAGCCGGTGTTGAATTATGGCAACAAAGACTGGTGACAAGGGATCGCCAGTCCGCAGCCCAACGCGATAGTGGGTTATGTTGCACGGCATAGACCTATGCGCGTGGTGACGGGACCTGAGCCGGAACAGGCTGCCAAGCCTGAGAAACGGAGGGCCAAGAAGCAGCCCGCCGCCGAGCAGGAGGCCGAGCCGGAACAGGCGGCCAAGCCTCAGAAGCCTAAGGCGAAGGAGCAGCCCGCCGCCGAGCAGCAGCAGGCCGAGCCCGAGCAGGCGGCCAAGCCCAAGCCACGGAGCCAGAAAAAAAGGCGTGCGATCCGCAGACTGACGCGAACTGCTAGGCGGCCGCGAAGGAAAGTGGCGAGGGTTCGCAGCTTTGTGCGCATTGCCTATGGCGGCTAGCTTGTCTCAGAGGCTTCGGAAAAGAAAGTCATGATGCTGAGCGTCCTCGCCGACCTACTTGATCGGCACCTATTCATGGCGCAGGTCATCGTGCTCATCGGCACCGGTCTCGCGACCGTGGCGCTTGGTCTTTTGGCGTTCGATCTCGCCGGCGAGGATGCGGGCAGTGCTCGGCACCGCCCTTCCCATCAAAGATGATCGCTTATGTCGGCGTGTGGTGCCGCCGCTTTCGCCGAGCGGCTGCCCAGGCGCACCGTGCTGGTGGCGCTCGATCTCGTACGCGCCGGCGTTGCGGTATTCCTGCCGTTCGTCACTGAGATTTGGCAGATCTATGTCCGGATCTTCATCCTGCAGTCGGCCTCAGCCGGTTTCACGTCGACGTTCCCGACGTTTTGCCGGGCGAGAAGGACTATACCAAGGCGCACCCTGACACTGCACCGGGGGCACTCCGCCAGGGCCGCCAAATGTTAAGGCCATTGGCCATATCGCCGCTTAGAATTTCGACCGAGTCAAAGATCGATTGAAACATTGCCTTGCGCGCGGCTGCAACAGGCCAGCACATAACCCGCAGACTTCTCTTCGGAAGTGAGCCCGCCAAGATCACACATCGACACTTCGCCTGAGAGCTTGGCTATTCGGCAAGTGCCGCAAACTCCTTGCTGGCACGCGGTGGGAACATAGACACCACAATTGCGCGCTGCATCGAGCAACGTCTCTCCGGGCGCGCAGCGATGCTCTAAACTGGACTTGGCGAAATGGACAAAAGACGGAATGGCAGATGCTTCATCCGGAACAACGCCGCTAGGGTACCCTCCGAAGCTCTCCTCATAATAGGCCAGCGGTTCAATGCCAACTTCATTAAAACTGTCTCGTATTGCCTTCATGTAGGGTTCGGGGCCGCAAGTGTAGACTGTGCGATTCGCAAGATCGGGAATAAGGCTCAGGAGCATGGGACCATTTATTCGGCCACTCGGTCCCATCCACGAGGGATCTACCTTCGAACAAAGGAATGTCACCTCAAGATTGGGAAATCGGGCAGCGAGTGCATCGAGTTCCGATCCAAAGATGATATCGCGTGCCGAGCGCACGCTATAGATGAGCCGAAGGTCCAGATCGGATGCTCGATCTGTCAACATTCGCAGCATCGACATAAGCGGCGTGATCCCGCTGCCGCCCGCAAGAAAGAGAGGCTTTTCGCGGGCAGCGCCATCGAGTTTGAACGAACCTAGGGGGCCTTCAATCTTGATTTCGTCGCCGGACCGAAGATTGTCGTGGAGCCAGTTGGAAACGAGCCCGCCAGGCGTCCGCTTTACCGTGATGTGCAAGTCAAGTGGACGAGTCGGCGGAGAGGAGACGGAGTAGGCTCGCGTCACACTGAGCCCATCAATGCTGAGGCGAAGAAGCACATATTGCCCCGCATTGAAGCAGAACATGCGGTCTGACGCAGCGGAAAAGACAAACGTTTTCACGTCGTGGGTCTCGTCGATTATCCGTCGGCAGAGCATTGCCTGCGGCGATGCGTCAGCCCATTGCCGCTGCCGCATCGCGGCAACAAATTCGGAAGTCGGAAACGAGGTGTGCGCGTCCATTTTGGCTCTCAATGACGCGCCAACATGGCAGCCCAAGCCTTCGGGGAACAGTGGCTTGAGTCTGCTTTATAATCGGGGAGTTCGATCTAGGTCTCGAGCGACATCACCGCCAGATGCAGCGCACGAAGCCCCTTGCGGAGGATCGGCTCGTGCTTGCGCCGGGCGAGCATGGCCGTATGGACGGGTTGGTGAAGCGTCGGCGCGCCCTCTACCAGGAACGACGGGACCTCGGCCGTGAACCTGCGGGCATCGTCGTTGCGCATGTAACAACTCCCCCCGGTTCGTCGCAGCATTGCCTCGGCCAAGCTTTCGGATCCCATGGAGAGCCTTGAAATTGCCAGGGCAGGGATCAGCTCCGAATGGGTTTTCTCGAGTACGACCGTGTACCCCGGGCGAATGTAGCTGTCAGGATTCACCTCCGATAGCGTCCTCGCAACGGTGGAGACCATCACATATTCCTCGACCATGAGGTGCTCATAAGCAATTTCGGGAAGATAGCGGGGTGCATAGAGCACGGCTATGTCGAGATTTCCCAAACTGAGATCGGTCACCATCTGATTGGAATAGTCGGATTCTACATGGATCGAGGCCTTTGGAAGAACCTGGCAGAGCGCCTCCACCCACCCAGGCAGCACCGAGCGTGTCATGCCAACCTGTGCGGCCACACGTAGCGTCCCTTCGAACCGGTTGAACGCGCGAACGTCATGGCGCGCTTGCGACCAGGTCGAAAGCATCGCTCGCGCGTAGGCTTCGAAACGTCGCCCCGCCGCGGTCGGCTCAGCGCCAGCACGACCACGATGGAAAAGCTCTGATCCTACCGCGCTTTCCAGACTCTTGATCCGAGAACTGACCGTGGACTGAGTGATGTTCAGCCGGTCTGCAGTCCGGTTGAAGTTCCTCGATTCAATAATGTCGAGGAACGTCTCGATGTGGTCCAACTGCATGCAGCACCTTAATCGAAAAAGCCGATCATTAGCCGGAGATCATTGGCTTGATCCGGGAATTGTCAAGGCGGAAGGTGGAGGCAGTAAACGGCTAAGCGCGGCTAAGCCAGACAGGGAGCGAAAGCTAAAGTGTTTATCGTCGACTGCGATTGTCACAATTACTGGTCAAGCGCCACGGTTTTGGAGCCGTATCTTTCGGGCATCTGGAAGGACATGTTCATCGAGGGCGAGAAGACTGGCCCCAAAGGATCTTTCCCACACGGCCATCGCCCCTGGTTTCATCCGCAGGATTTCTCCCGCAAGGATGTGCGGCCCGAGACCGAGGCGGACAATTACCTGATCATGAAGGAGAAGCACCTCGATAAATACAATATCGGAGTGGCAATCCTGACTGGCGACGAGCCGATCGAGGCTTCGACGCTGGCAAATCCCTATTACGCCAGCGCG
>NZ_RZST01000364.1:0-5562 GCF_003997575.1 Mesorhizobium sp. M1A.F.Ca.IN.022.07.1.1 | reverse complement strand
CGATCACCTGCCTGCCCTCGCCGAAAGTGAGCGAAGCTGTGCTCGCCGGTTCTGACGGATTGCTGGACGGCCTGGCCGCCGGCGGCACCTGGATCGAAATGTCGACCAATGGCCGCGACGAGATCCTGCGGCTGGCCGCACTTGCTTCGGCGAAAGGTGTCGAGACGCTGGAATGTCCGGTCACCGGCGGCGTGCACTTGGCGGCGGCAGGAAAGATCACCGCGCTGGTAGGAGGGGACGCCGCGCTCTACGAGCGCCACCGGCCGGCGATCCAGGCAATGTGCGCCAAATCGTTCCTGATGGGACCGGTCGGCTCGGGGGCGGTGATCAAGGTCATCACCAACATGCTGGCCTTCATCCATCTGGTCGCCGCCGGCGAGGCATTGATGCTCGCCAACCAGGGCGGGCTCGACCTCGCCCAGGCCTATCACGCCATCGTCGCCTCTTCCGGCAACAGCTTCGTCCACGAGACCGAAAGCCAGCTCATCCTGAACGGCTCCTACGACATCGGCTTCACCATGGACCTGGCTTTGAAGGATCTCGGTTTCGCGTTGTGCATGGCCAGGGATTTTCGCGTGCCGCTGCAACTGGCACCACTCGTCAACCAGATTTTCGAGGTCGGCAGGCAGAAGTATGGCGGTGGCGCCTGGTCGACCCAGATCGTCAAGCTTCTGGAGGATGCGGTCGGCACGGAGCTTCGCGCGCCAGGCTTCCCGGCCAAGCTCGAACTGTAATCCGCCAAAACTTTAGCCAGCTATTTCAATCGCCTAATCACACCGGCGGAATCAAACCTTCAGGCAGGTGATTCAACACCTGAGCGTCAATGCGCCGGGCAATATCTCGAAAGTTGCCGGAATCCGACCTGGCGACTCGCCGTCTATGTCGACTAGCGCTCCGTTCTTCTCAACGTCGCCTAGCGGTTCGACCAGCACCTTGCGACCGCGCAGGATGGTGATCGCCGGATGGTTGCGGTGGCGCCCGCCATAGAGGAGACGGATGTCGCGGATCAGCCCAAGCTTGCCGGCGGCGCGCAGGATGACGACATCGAACTGGCCGTCGGACAGATCGGCGTCCGGCGCAATCATCATGCCGCCACCGAAGAATTTCCCGTTGGCTACCGCCACCAGCGCCATGCGCGCCTCGACCGGCTCGCCGTTGTCTATGGTGATCCTGACCTCCTGGAAGCGATAGCGGATGAATTCCAGCACTGTGCGCCAGAAGAAAAGCGCTTTGGCCGAGACCCTGCCCTTGCGCTTGTCCGCATTGACCGCGCGATCGGTGGCGCCGGAGAGGCCGAGGCTGGCGATGTTGATGAAGTGACGGCTGGCGAGCGCGCCGTGGTCGTCGATGTAGCAGACGCGGCCGGCATCGACCTTGCGCGCGCCGGCGCCGGCGATACGCGCCAGTGCTTCCTCGATTTCGTCGGGCAGGCCGAGCCCTCTGGCGAAATCGATACCGGTGCCGCAGGGCAAAAGGCCGAGCGCGCTGGTCCGGCCGGTCTCATGCTCTGCCTGCAGCAGCCCGTCCGCCACCTCGCTGGCGGTGCCGTCGCCGCCGGCCGCGATCACCAGATCGCACCCGCTGGCCGCGAGGTCGATTGCCAATCGCTCGGCGTCGCCGCTGGTCTGCGTCTCGCGCAGCTCGAAATCGCCGAAATGCCTCTTGAGCGATGCGGCGGCTTCGGACCAATGCCGCTTGAGCTTGCCCCCTCCCGCTATCGGATTGAGAACCACCCCGACCTTCAACATGATCTCCCCCGAGGCCTATTGCGTGGAAGCGCAAGGCGACTCGGCTGATGCAGCGCCACAGCACTTTGCCGGCATTCAAACGCGGGCCGACTGGCGGGGCAAGGCTCATCGTCGAAAGGACCGCGGAAAATGGGGACAGGCTGTCTAAGGCGTTCGGCCCGCAAATTCCGAGACTTGTCGCATCGGTCCCCGATAATCCCGCTATCCACAGGTCCGCGTCTATTCCGCAAATTCCTTACCCGGCATACATTGAACCCATCTCAGGCGGCTACCGAACGCCCCGGCCGAAAGGCAGAAGCGCAAGGCGGATTTCCTGAGGCCCGTACGGCCCAGAACGAGAGCAGGTTCGCCTGCTGGAGGGACGGATGCCGAGACCTACGGGTGCCGCGGAAAGCGTGCGAACGCCGACGGCGGACCGATGCTGCCATGAAGGCGGGTGAAACCTTCGATGGTGCGCCGGCAAAGCCCGCAAGGGTGGAGATCGGCGTGGTCTGGAACGGACGCTGCCTTCGGGTGGCGACTGGCAGGACCGTCAAAATCAAGGCCGGCCTGGCGCGACGACTTTACGGAAGTTGCTGCCGTAACCGGTTCCTGATCTGACAGGGAGGCGCTGGGAGCAATCCCAGCGCCGACTGTCTTTTGGGCTGCCCCTTCACCGGCCCTTTCCCAGCGTCCGGCACCGCCCCAGCATCTGCCACTGATGCTTCCTCGCCACAGTCGCAGGCCAAGCAACGCGCCGACACGCTGAATTCACAATCGCGGCCAAATCCCGCCTTGTTCCCCGGCGATTGATCGCCTGGGAACGAGTTCAAAGGGACAAGACCGTGATTAAGACCGCCCTTGTCGCCATGACCATTGTCGGCTGCGACTGCGACGCCAAGCTCTGCGAGTATATCGGCGAGACTCCCGCCAAATGGGCGACGATTGCCGACTGCGAAGCGGCGATGAAGAGCCAGATGCTGCATCAGCGCAATTTCAATTATCCGCTGGTTTCCGGCATCTGCCGCACCAAAGCATCGACTTCGGAGCTCGCAGCCAAAGCGTCAAGGCCGGAGCTGAGGCCGCCGAACCGCGTCGTCGAACCCATTGCCCCATTGCCGCCCGAGCTCAGCCGTCGGCCGAGCGTCCCGGTCGGCACGACGGTGACGGCCAGCGAGACGGAAGCCGCGCGGCCTGTTGCCTTCGAGGCCGCGGTCGACGGCGGCAGCGCCGTGCTCTATCGCACCAAGGCTGGTTATGCCGTGGTCAAGACCGATCTCGGCCGCGCGGCCAACGCGACGGTGGATATGGCGAAGCGATCGGCGAACTGGCTGGCGGGACTGGTGCCGAGCGGGCTGTAATCCAGCACCGGAAGCGCACGAAACTGGTATTCCAGGCACTTGAATATCAGCGCGCCTTACAGTTTGACCTTCAGCGTCTGCCAGAATTTGTCGATCATCGGTTGCTCGGTTGCGATGTCCTGATCGCCGATGCGCGTGATGAACAGCAGCCCCTGATCGGCAAGACCGAAGCCGACGATCTCGAAATCGG
Source organism: Mesorhizobium sp. M1A.F.Ca.IN.022.07.1.1 (assembly GCF_003997575.1). Lineage (NCBI taxonomy): Bacteria > Pseudomonadati > Pseudomonadota > Alphaproteobacteria > Hyphomicrobiales > Phyllobacteriaceae > Mesorhizobium > Mesorhizobium sp. M1A.F.Ca.IN.022.07.1.1. The sequence goes on along the minus strand of NZ_RZST01000364.1, from coordinate 2,284 downwards.
CCTTGTCGGTACGCGTCTTCACGGTTGTCTTGATGCCGGTCAACTGCTTGCCGTAGGCGAGCTTGCGGGTCGTCGGCTCCTGTATCAGCGTGCCGCCCGCCTGAACCGACTCCTTGGTCATCTCCTGCAGCATCAGCTGATTGAGCGACACCGGATTCATCTTGCCGTATTCCTGCACCACGACGACGGTGCCGAGGGCCGAGGCAGCGAGGTATTGGGTGATGCTCTCGCCGAGATCCGTCTTGGTGACGGAAATGCTGCTCGGATGAACAAAGGAAAACCTGCCGCCGGAGAAAGTGGCGAAGTCGTTGCGGTCGAGCCGCACCCTGGCCCTCTTACCGCCGGGCAAGGTCACGTCTGCATCCTCGCCGGGATCATCGCCGTGGCACCAAGTTTCATTCGCATGTCCTGTCCTCTCCGGCGCTCGGCGCTTTCGACTCTTTGACGACCGAGAGCGCTTCCGTTCCCGTTACCATCCGCTCGTGACGGATAGACTGACCACCCCGCAAAAACCATAGGGGTACCGGAACGCTGCAGACGAAGGCCGCCGCTGGCGCGCCGGAACAATGCAGTGCCTGATTGATAATGCCGGCACGATGCGGGAAGATGAGCGCCTACCTGGAGTTGGGGGGCTTCATGACCTTTGCCGTTCGCGCCACACTAAGCTTGTTACTGGCACTCGCGCCCTTGCCTGTTCGAGCGCAGGACACCGATCAAGGTGACGACAAAACGGTGATGGTAGCCCCGGACGATGCCGAAATGGCGGCGGCGATTTCAAAGGCACGATCCAGCCTGGACGACTTCCTGGCTTTGTCCGACGCGCCGCCGCCGGGAACCGGCAGGTTCAAGCTGAAGGTCATGGTGGTCGACGGACATGCGACGGAGCATTTCTGGGTCATCCCCTTCAAGCGGACCGCCACCGGCTTTGTCGGCATATTGGCGAACGAGCCGAAACTCGTACGCAACGTGGTATTCGGCCAGAACATCGAATTCTCCAAGGACGATATCTCCGACTGGGGATACACCAGGGACCGCCATCAGGTCGGCAGCTTCACCGTCTGCGTGATGTTCAAGAAAATGTCCAAGGAAGAAGCGGATTACATGCGCACCCAATACGGCTTCGACTGCTGAACTGCATCCAAGGCATTACAGCTGCTTTTGCGGCAAGCTCGCCGCGGCCAGTCGGCCCGGTCAGCAGTCGGCTGTCAGCCGGAAAAGATCGCGCTCAGGCGTTCGGTAACCTTCCGCTTCAACAATTCCTCCTTCAGCGCCTCCACCGGCACCAGCTGCTCATGGCCGCCTTTGGCGAGGCGCATGAAGAAATGCAGTTTGTAAGCGGCAATCTTGCCTCGCGCGGCTGCGTCCGTGCGGACGTCGACGACCAGGATCGAACCGATGCGGCCGGGCCATGGCTGCCTGGCAAAAGCCGTGCCGAGGAAGTCGCCGAGACCGTAGGCCACGAGCGCATCGCCGATGCGCTCGAGCGGCTGCACGACATGGGCGTGGTGGCCGGCGATCAGCCGCACGCCGTAACCCGCCAGCCGCCGCGCCAGCGCCCGCGTCGCCGGTCTCGGAAAATGCCGGAACTCCCAGTCCCAATGCGGCACCGCGCAGAGCAAGTCGACGTTCGCGAGGATCCCGAGCGGCCATTCGGCCGGATCGCCCGCCATGGAAATCCGCGCCCGAAATTCGGCCTCGTCAGCGTTGCGCCAAAGCGTGAACGCGGCGAAGCCGATCGTCAGCGGCCCGGCGGCCTGGTGTTGGACCGGGCCGCCGGCCGCGGTGCCGATGGTGCGGATGCCGAGCCGCTTCAGCGCCGCGACCGTCTCGTCGACGCCGGCAACGCCCTGGTCGAGGATATGATTGTTGGCGAGCGACAGCACGAGCCTGTCACGGGCAATGCCGACGCCTGCCAGCGCATCCGCCAGGAAGCGTTCGCTCATCGCGTGATGCGTGCCAAGCCGCGTGCCCGCCACCGCGCTCGGCCGCTCGACGATCGGGCTTTCGCAATTGCCGACCACGAGATCGGCCGAAGCGAGCAGCGCCGCGATCGCAGGGTCGCATTCCGGCACCCGGCGATTGGCGACCGCCGACAGGTCGCCGATGAAAGCAAGCTGCACAGTTTGCGTTGGCGTCGGCACCATCAGCGTCGCTGCTGCCGCCGCGAAACCGTTTCTGTCGCCGCCTAGCGACGGCTTCAGAAAACGCGGCAGCCACGACAATTTGTAGGAAAGCGGATAATTCGACACGCGATGCCCAACCGTTTGCCATCGTGTGTAGACCG
>NZ_RZST01000363.1:0-5637 GCF_003997575.1 Mesorhizobium sp. M1A.F.Ca.IN.022.07.1.1 | reverse complement strand
CCTCATATTGCGAGCCGCTCATGTCGAGCGGCTTCCCGCGCAGCGCGGCGGCCAGCACCAGGCCGAGGCTGTAGATATCGGATTGCTCGCTGACCTCGCCGCCATAAAGGCCGAGCTGTTCGGGCGAGACGTAATTGTATTTGCCGGCGAATTTGCCGCCGATCAGCGTCTCGCCGCCGACATTCGCCGAGCGCGCGATGCCGAAGTCGATGATCTTGGCGCGCTCGACCCGGCCGCCCGGCAGGATAATGTTGTCGGGCGAAAGGTCGCGGTGGACCGCGCCGGCCTGATGGACGGCGCTCAGGCCCGAGGCGAGGCGATGGCAAAGCCGACGCACGTCCGGCGGCGCCATCGGGCCGCGCCGCATGACATCGAACAGCGACTGGCCGTCGACGAACTCCATCGCCAGGTAGGGGCGGCCGATGCCCGGATCGATGGTGAAGACGTGGTATCGCACCACCGCGTCATGCGACAAATGGTTGAGGATCGAGGCTTCCTTGCGGAACAGCGACAGGATGGTTTGGTCGCGCGCGAACTCGGGCAGCACGATCTTGATCGCGACATGGTCGCCGGTCTGGATATTGTGGCCGCGATAGACTTCGCCCATGCCGCCGGATGCGATGCGCTCGTCAAGCTCGTAAATGCCGCTGAGCTGCGTGCCGACGCCGGTATTTGCGAGGTTCGGCGAAATCCGCGTCCTGTCGTCGTCGCTCATCTGTCTCAGCCCCTGGACCGATCCGCATCGAGCGGTCCGTTGCGTCCGTCGCCGATCCTGACCAGCACGATGGTGACATTGTCCGTTCCGCCGCGCGCCAGCACCGTCTTCAGCAGCTTCTCGCACGCGGCTTGCGGCGGCGCGGACTTCACCGCCGCTTCGATCTCCGCGTCGCTGACATGCGCGGTGAGCCCGTCGGTGCTCAATACGAAGATATCCCCCGGCATCAGCTCGCCTTGCTGAAAATCGATCTCGAGTTCGTCGCTGACCCCGACGGCGTGGGTGATCACATTGCGGCGCGGCCAGGTGAGCGCTTCCTCGGCGCTGATCATGCCCCGGTCTAGCAGCTCCTGGACTTCGGTATGATCCCTGGAAATCTGCGAGATGGCGCCGCCGCGTACCAGATAGATGCGGCTGTCGCCGGCCCACAGGCCCGCGAACCGCCCCTCCATGGCGAGCAGGGCGGCGAAGGTGGAGCCGATGGTGATGCCGCGCGAACGCGATATGTTGCGGATCTCGGCATTGGCGCGGCTCAGCCGGTCCTCGAAACGGGCGCGAAGGTCCGGCGCCGAGCTCGCAATGCCGATCGTCGCCAGGTGGTCGACGATGCTGGCCGAAGCGACCTCGCCGGCCTCATGGCCGCCCATTCCGTCGGCCACCACCCAAAGGCCGGCTTGTTGCTCGACCAGATAGTTGTCTTCGTTGTGGTCGCGCACACAGCCTTTGTGGCTGACGCCGAAACTCTCAATGGAAAGGGCGACAGTGCTCAATTTGCCACCAAGCGCTTCGCGAGCGTCCTCTGTGACGAACGATGGGCCGCGTGCCCAGGCCAGTTTGCCACAAGCGCATACTTTAGAGTATCAAAATGAAGGCGGGAGACGGTGCTGCTCGGGAACGATCCGATCGACCATGACGGCGCCATCTCAGAATGCCTTCGGACAGCTGAACCCGGACAGCGCCGGGAGCAGGAAGGGATTGGCGCCAGAGCCGCTCTCCATCTTGTAGGCGACGTCGCGTCCGCCGATCACGAAGCGCGCCTCGGCGCCGGCGCCGTTGCTGGTGACGCTCGCCTTGTCCAGCAGGCGCTTCAGAGCCCATGGCCCTTCGAATTTGAGGGCGGACTCGCGGCCGGGCATCTCCGGCGTCAGGCTGAGGCTCGCGGATCCGGAAGCGCCGCCGCCCGGCCATGTCACCGTGCTCGGCGCATTGCCGGCCTGCGTGCTTTGCACCGTCTGCCCATCTATGTTGAGCACCGCGCTGTCGACCTCGCTGTTCAGAGAGGAGGGCGTGAAGGTGATCGAGACCGACGGCGCCGAACCGCCGGAGGGGAAGAAGGCGCTGCGGACTTCCGCCGCCGCCTGGAACGCCTTCAAGGTCGATTTGGCGAGGTCGCGGCTGGAGCGGGCCTCCTGCTTCCAGGTCCAGTCCTGGCCTGTCATGTCGATCAGCGGCGCCAGGTTCTGCGCAAAGAACCGGTCCATCAGGCCGCCCGGTGCGAACAGCTTGGCGAAATCGGCAAGAGAGATTTCCTCGCTGCCGTCGCCGGCAAAGGGATAGTGGCCGTTGACGGCTTCCTCGCAGGGGCGCGTGACCGTCTCGTCGAGCATCTGGTTGAGGTTGGCTACCGAAGTCTCGGCGACATTGCCTTCGAACTCGTCCGCCGCCGCGTCGACCATGCGCGCGAGCTGCTTGGGCAGGCGCGAGGCATTGGCGCGCATCGTCGAAATCTGCAGCTTCAGGTTCGCGTTGACGCGCTCCGTCTGCGCGGGGACATCCGCTGCCAGCTTCACGCTCTGGTAGATGTCGTGGAAGTTTTGCGTCAGCGCATCGAGCGGGCGGCGACCGCTGGAGCCGCTCACCAGCGCTTGGAACGGCCTGAACTGCGCCTCGACGGTGGCGCCGGCTTTCTGCGTGGCGGACGAGCTTGCCCCGGCGCGGCTCTGCGACTTGCCGCCGGCGATCTGCAGACCGATGCGGGCGAGACCCTTGGCCATAACGACCGGGTCCTGCTGCGCCGTTCCGGTGTCGCCTGCGAAGGCGGCGCCGTCTTTTGTCAGGGCGGTTTCATCGGCAATGGCCGTGAACAGCCGGTCCAGCGGCGAGTCCGGCGAGGCGGCGGCCGAGAGCGTGATATATTGCGGCTTGTCCTTCAGCATCGCCTTGAATTTCAATTGGTCGAGCGCGCCGTTCCAGGCGGAGGCGAACTCCTTGCCGTAGCGATCGATGAGTTCGGGGCCGAGCCTGGGCAGGTCCTGATCGATGCCGCCCTGCTCGCCGCCGCCGCCGAGAACCCACTGGTCATCGACCAGCATTTGCGCGATGCGCGAGAGCTGCGGCAGGTAAAAACCGTTGAACCCCGCCTTGGTGTAGAGGCCGGGAACGCCAAGGTCGGCGAGCTCTGCGCCGTCCATGCGTTCGAACAGGAGCTGCGCCTCCGGACCGGCTTTGGCGGCAACGGAAAAATCCTGGAGCCTTGCCGCATAGACCGCCGATCTGATCAGCGCCGACGCGCGGTCGGCAAGGCTCATGCGTCCGAGCGATCGTTGCGCGGCCTCGACCAGCGGCTGGTTGAGCTCGAACACCGGGTCGTAGGCATCGTCGAGCGCCAGCATGGCGCGCAGATGCTTTTCGAGCTGCGCGCGGCCTTCGCGGTTGTTCTCGCCGGGGTAGCGGTTTTCCTCCCAATCCTGCTTCATCCAGGAGACGATCAGCTCGTCGTCGACCTTGGGCGCCTTGCCGCCCAGCATCAGATAGATCTTCAACGGTTCGTAGAGCGCGATCGGGTCGGCCATCTTGGCCTGGATCGTGCGCTCCGCCTGAACCAGCAGACGCGAGCGGAAGCTACGCTCCAGCGCCTGCCGATAGGCCGATTTGGACGCCGACAGAAGCCTCTCCCGCTGGCTGAGCCCGAAACTCTCCTCGATCGGCTTCGTTTGGCCGGCGGTCTCATATCCCGCCGGCAGGTTGCGCAGTTGATCGAGCGGGCCGATGACGTTTTCGAGGTCGACATCGGTAACTGTCGTGCTCCTGAGCAGCGAATCCGCGCCGTCCCGATACTGCGCCATCGCCTGTCTCGTGGAGCCGATCAGCGACTCGTTGGCAAAGTAGCTGAGGCCCAGCACGCCGAGCGCTGCAAAAGCCGCCAATGCGATCGCGGCGAGGCTGCCAAATCTGGCGAGCCTGGCGCGCCGCTCCGCTGTCCTGTCGAACGAGACCCAGCCGGCCTCGGGGAAGATCACCTTCGCCAGAAGATCATGCAGGAAGAAGCTCTTGCCGGTACCGGAAAGATGCGCCTGCGAAGCGCTGCCGAAATTGCGGCCGATCGCGCCCAGCACTTGGTCGATCGGTGTTCCTTCCTGCGTGCCCGACGAGAAATAGAGGCCGCGCAGGCTGACATTCACCTGGGCCCGCGAGGCATCGAAAAGGCTGGTGACGAACCGCACGACGCGGGTTCGCAGCGCGGCGAACTGGGCCGGGAAGCCGAAGATCGCGATGCGCGCCACCGGATCGGCCTCGTCCTGCAGGCGGTCGGCGATCTCGTCCGCAAGCTGCCTGGCCAGCGCGTCGAACTCGGCCGAGGTTTCGCTGACCATGTTCCTGTTGCGGTCGGTGGTCTGGAACGTCGCACCCCAGACCTTGCGCCGGCGGACTTCATCGAAATCGCCGAAATAGTCCATGAAGCCGGCAACGAGGTCCGCCTTGGTGAAGAGCAGGTAGACCGGGAACTGGATCTTCAGCGTCTCGTGCAACTCCCGCAGCCGGCTTCGTATCTCGGTGACATGCGCATCGAGCTGCTGGTCGTCGAAGCCGATCAGATCGGCGACGCTGATGGCGAGGATCACGCCGTTGATCGGCTGCCGGGTGCGGTACTTCTTGAGCAGTCCAAGGAAGCCGAGCCAGCTCGCCTTGTCGCGCTCGGCATCCGAATCCTGCGTCGTGTAGCGGCCGGCCGTATCGATCAGCACGGCATCCTCGGTGAACCACCAGTCGCAGGACCGCGTGCCGCCGACCCCGGCCAGCGGCTGGGCATTGCCGGAGCGGGCAAGCGGAAATTTCAGCCCCGAATTGACCAGCGCCGTCGTCTTGCCGGCGCCCGGCGGGCCGATGATGATGTACCAGGGGATCTCATAGAGGAAGTTGCGCCTGCCGCTCGACTGCTTCAGGGTCGCGATGGCCTCGCTCATACGCGCTTCGAGCACCCCTGAATCGTCGTTGCGGTCGCCGCTGCGAACGATGCCCGTCTCAATCGCCTTCTGCGCCTTGCGCGCTTGCCAGAAGCGGATGCCGTAGAAGATTGCGAGCAGCGCGACGGCCACGCCGATGATCGTTGTCCGGAGCCAGACCGGTCCGAGCGGACGTGTATCGGCATACCGGATCAGCGGCCCGGCATACCAGACCGCAGCCGAGAAGCCGGCAAGCGCGAGCAGGCTGAACAGCCGCAGCACCCAGCGCATCAGTGCCGCTCCCCGCCGCGCGCGCTCACAACGTCTCCTCCTTCGGGATCATCACGTCGACGCGGCGGTTTTTGGCGCGGCCGTCCGCCGTCGCATTGTCGGCGATCGGTTCGTCCTCGCCCTTGCCGTCGACCGCGACCCGCGATGGGTCTTTGAGCTCGTTTGCCACCATTGACTGGACGGCTTTGGCGCGCGCGACGGAAAGATCGAAGTTCGATTTGAACTGGCTCGACTTCTTCGGCTTCACATTGTCGGTGTGGCCGACGATCCATATTGGTCCGGGCTCGGCATCGAGAGCCGTGGCGATGTCCGCGGCGATGGGCTGGAACTCCGGCTTCAGCTCGGCTTGCCCGGGCGTGAACAAGAGCTGGTTGCTGATTTCGACCACGATGAAGTTGCCCTTGGTGCCGACCGTCAGCCCGCCGCCTGCCGTTCCCACCGTAACCCAGATCGACCGCATACGCGCCG
>NZ_RZST01000362.1:0-5646 GCF_003997575.1 Mesorhizobium sp. M1A.F.Ca.IN.022.07.1.1 | reverse complement strand
CGCCATTTCGCGCGGAGCACAATGAAAAAGTTTTTCACCGGCCCGCCATGGCGATTTTCTGGAAAAGGAAAAGATCAGTGAACGCAGCCAGTTACAACCGTTTTCTAGAAATGAAAAAATATTCTGAAAAAATTGAAAAATCGGGAACGCGCTGGCATTCTAAAGCCAACCAACGAAGTGGAGGCTGAACATGGCCAGGATGCGCGCTGTCGACGCGGCGGTTCTCGTTCTAGAAAAGGAAGGCATCACCAATGCCTTCGGCGTGCCGGGCGCGGCGATCAACCCGCTCTATTCGGCGCTGAAGGCGCGCGGCACCATCCGCCACGTTCTCGCGCGCCATGTCGAGGGCGCCTCGCACATGGCTGAAGGTTTTACCCGCGCCAAGGCCGGCAATATCGGGCTCTGCATCGGCACCTCAGGTCCGGCCGGCACCGATATGATCACCGGGCTCTATTCCGCCTCGGCGGATTCCATTCCCATCCTCTGCATTACCGGGCAGGCGCCGCGCGCTCGCCTCAACAAGGAGGATTTCCAGGCCGTCGACATCGCTTCGATCGCAGCACCCGTCGCCAAATGGGCCGTCACCGTCATGGAACCCTATCTGGTGCCGATGGCGCTGCAGAAGGCGTTCCACCTGATGCGCACCTCGCGACCGGGCCCGGTGCTGATCGACCTGCCGCTCGATGTGCAGCTTGCCGAGATCGAATTCGACATCGAGGCCTATGAGCCGCTGGTTCCCTTCAGGCCGGCAATGACGCGCGCCCAGGCCGAAAAGGCTTTGGCAATGCTCAACCAGGCGCAAAAGCCGCTGATCGTCGCCGGCGGCGGCATCATCAACGCCGATGCTTCCGATTTGCTGATCGAGTTCGCCGAAGTCACCGGCGTGCCGGTCATTCCGACGTTGATGGGCTGGGGCGCGATCCCCGACGATCACCGGCTGATGGCCGGCATGTGCGGCCTGCAGACCTCGCACCGTTACGGCAACGCGACAATGCTTGAAGCCGACTTCGTCTTTGGCATCGGCAACCGCTGGGCCAATCGCCACACCGGGTCGGTCGACGTCTACACCAAGGGCAAGAAATTCATCCATGTCGACATCGAGCCCACTCAGATCGGCCGCGTCTTCGCGCCGGATCTCGGCATCGTCTCGGATGCGGGCGCGGCGCTGAAGATGCTGCTCGACGTCGCCACCGAGTGGCGCACGGCCGGCAAGCTGCGCGACTGGTCGGGCTGGGCGAAGGAATGCCAGCAGCGCAAGAAGACCATGAAGCGCAAGACGCATTTCGAGCAGGTGCCGCTGAAGCCGCAGCGCGTCTACGAGGAGATGAACAAGGCGTTTGCCCGGGACACGACTTACGTGACCACGATCGGCCTGTCGCAGATCGCCGGCGCGCAATTCCTGCATGTCTACAAGCCGCGCAACTGGATCAACTGCGGCCAGGCAGGCCCGCTCGGCTGGACGCTGCCTGCCGCGCTCGGCGTGCGCGCCGCCGATCCCGATCGCGCCATCGTCGCGCTCTCCGGCGACTACGACTTCCAGTTCATGATCGAAGAGCTGGCGGTCGGCGCGCAGCACAAGCTGCCTTACATCCACGTCGTCGTGAACAACGCCTATCTCGGGCTGATCCGCCAGGCGCAGCGCGGCTTCTCGATGGACTACGAGGTGAGCCTCGCCTTCGAGAACGTCAACCGGGCAAACGATCCCGAGGCCGGCTACGGCGTCGACCATGTCGCGGTCGCCGAGGCGATGGGCTGCAAGGCGGTTCGCGTGCGCAAGCCGGAAGAGTTCGCCGGCGCCTTCAAAGAGGCTGAGCGGCTGATGAAGGAACACCAGGTCCCGGTCGTTCTCGAATTCATCCTCGAGCGTGTCACCAACATTTCCATGGGCACCGAAATCGACAAGATCACCGAATTCGAGGAGCTTGCCGAAAGCCACGAGGATGCGCCGACGGCGATCGTGATGCTCGATTGAAGTCCGGCGGAAAGAAGGAGCAAAAGAATGCCGCGTTTTTCAGCCAATCTTTCGATGCTCTTCGGGGAGCACGATTTCCTAGACCGTTTCGATGCCGCTGCCCGCGCCGGCTTCAAGGGCGTCGAATATATCGGGCCGTACGACCATGCGCCGGACGTTGTTGCCGCTCGCATCAAGAAGAACGGCCTGACGCAGGTTCTCTTCAACCTGCCGGCCGGCGACTGGGCAAAGGGCGAGCGCGGCATTGCCGTGCTACCCGACCGCGTGCCTGAATTTCGCCAGGGCGTCGCCAAGGCGATCACTTATGCGCACGCGCTTGGCTGCGAGCAGGTCAACTGCCTCGCCGGCATCGCGCCGCAGGGTGCCGATCGCACTACTTTGGAAAACGTCTTTGCCGAAAATCTCGCTTTCGCGGCCGAAAAGCTGGAGCAGGCCAGCATCAAGCTGCTGATCGAGCCGATCAACACTCGCGACATTCCGGGCTTCTTCCTGAATTACACCGATCAGGCGCTGGCGCTGATCGACCGCATCGGCTCGAAGAACCTGTTCCTGCAATACGACATTTATCACATGCAGATCATGGAGGGGGATCTCGCCCGTACCATCGAGGCAAACCTTGGCCGCATCGCGCATATCCAGCTTGCGGACAATCCCGGCCGTCACGAGCCGGGGACGGGCGAGATCAATTATCCCTTCCTCTACGACCATATCGACCGGCTCGGCTATTCCGGCTGGATCGGCGCCGAATACAAACCGAAGGCCGGCACGGAGGTGGGACTCGGCTGGTTCCGGCAGTTCGCCGGGCAGGGGAGTGCGGCGGCTTAGGCGCTTCTCAACCAGCCTCGGCGCTGCCCCTCACCCTTACCCTCTCCCCGTGAAAAACGGGGGAGACGGGGGTCGCCAGCGCTGGAGCTTGTCCCCCGTCTCCCCATCCTTCACGGGGAGAAGGTGCCGGCAGGCGGATGAGGGGCGGCGCCAGCCTTCGATCCATTCGGACAAAGATCTTCAGGAGACCGCAAAATGGAAACCATCGGCTTCATTGGCCTCGGCATCATGGGCGCGCCGATGGCGGGGCATCTGCTCGACGCCGGCTACCCGGTCATCGCCAGCGACCATCGCTCGAAGCCGCCGGCCGATCTCGCGGCCAAGGGGCTGAAGACCGTCACCGGCCACGATGCGGTGGCCAGCGCCGCCGACATCATCATCACCATGGTGCCCGACACGCCGCAGGTGGCGGATGTGCTGTTCGGCGAAAACGGCGTCGCTTCAGCTCTGTCGAAAGGCAAGCTCGTCATCGACATGAGCTCGATCTCGCCGATCGCCACCAAGGACTTCGCCAAGAAGATCAACGATCTCGGCTGCGACTATCTCGACGCGCCGGTATCCGGCGGCGAGGTCGGCGCCAAGGCAGCCTCGCTTACCATCATGGTTGGCGGCGAGGAAGAGGCGTTCGAGCGCGCCAGGCCGGTGTTCGAGAAGATGGGCAAGAACATCACGCTGGTCGGGCCGAACGGCGTCGGCCAGACCACCAAGGTCGCCAACCAGATCGTCGTGGCGCTCACCATCGAGGCGATCGGCGAAGCCCTGGTCTTCGCCTCGAAGGCCGGCGCCGATCCTGCAAAGGTTCGCCAAGCCCTGATGGGCGGTCTCGCCGCCTCGCGAATCCTCGAAGTGCATGGCGAGCGCATGATCAAGCGCACCTTCGCGCCCGGTTTCCGCATCGAACTGCACCAGAAGGACCTCAACCTCGCGCTGGAAGGCGCCAAGGCGCTCGGCGTTGCGCTCCCCAACACCTCGACGACGCAGCAACTGTTCAATTCCTGCGCCGCCAATGGTGGGGCGAAGGAGGATCACTCGGCGCTGGTCAGGGCGCTGGAGCGGATGGCGGGCCACGAAGTGGCCTAGAAGCGAATAGCGAATAGGGATTGCAGGCCGACGGGCCGCCGTGTTTCGGCTATTCGCTATTCGCTATTCGCTATTCGCTATGAATTTTCTGGCCGCATAAAGGCTCACCGCCGCTGCGTTGGACACGTTGAGCGAGCGGATGGCGCCGGGCATGTCGAGGCGGGCGAGCGCGGTCACCGTCTCGCGCGTCTTCTGGCGCAAGCCCTTGCCCTCGGCGCCCAGAACCAGCGCAATTTTTCCTCCGGCGAAGCTCTTTTCCAGCTCCGCCGATCCCTCGGAGTCGAGCCCGATCGTCTGGAAGCCGGCATCGTGCAGTTGACCTAGCGCGTCGGCGAGGTTTTTCACCTCGATCTGGTCGATGTGCTCCAGCGCGCCCGAGGCCGATTTCGCCAGCACGCCCGATTCTTGCGGGCTGTGGCGGGCCGTCGTGATCAGCGCGCCGGCGCCGAAAGCCACCGCCGAGCGCAGGATAGCGCCGACATTGTGCGGGTCCGTGACCTGGTCGAGCACCAGCACCAGCTTTGTGTCGCCGAGCGTGTCAAGGCGCTTGGGTTTAAGCGGTTCCGCCTCGATCAGCACGCCCTGATGCACGGCGTCCGAGCCGGTGATTTTGTCGATATCTTTCGGCTCGACCAACTCGGTCATGAAGGACAGGGCGGAAAGATCGCCGATCGCCAGCCTCTCGGCGGCATTGCGGGTCACCAGCATTCTTTTGATCTTGCGTCGCGGATTGTCGAGCGCGGCCCGCACCGTGTGCAGGCCGTAAAGCCGCACCAGTCCGTCGGCGGGGCCTTCGCCTGGCGGCACCGGTTGGCGCGGCCGGAATGCCGGCGCGCCGCCCGCCTTCTGGTCGCGATGCGCGCGCCTCAGCTTGGCGTAGTGGGTATCCTTCGGGGTGCCCGGTTTGCTGCTTTTGTTGTCGCTCATGCCGGCCTCTATAACCGTCCCGGCCGGCTAAGGATACGGGCTGCGGCGACGAATGCCGAACATCCTCGAAAAACCCTGGCCGCGCCGGTTGACACCCACCGGCCTTGCCGCCATAAGGCGCATCGCTGATTTCGGAGAAGATCCTTACTCGGGCTCCGGGTCGGCTGAAATGCCTCGTTGCATGGCTCCGGCGGCAGACTGGAGAGGTGCCCGAGTGGTTAAAGGGGACGGACTGTAAATCCGTTGGCTTAGCCTACGTTGGTTCGAATCCAACCCTCTCCACCACTGCCGGCCCGGAAGCCCTGAAACGAAAAGCACCGGAAGTGTGCCACTGTTTTCCGATGCTAGCGCAGGCGGGTATAGCTCAGTGGTAGAGCAGCAGCCTTCCAAGCTGAATATGCGGGTTCGATTCCCGCTACCCGCTCCAGATTTTCTTCTTCGTATGCCTCAAATGAACGCCGAGCACCCGTGGCGAGCGGCGTGTTCGATCTGTCTTGTGCTTAGCTGTTGAAAGCCGATGTTACCTGATGTTGCGGCGGCACTTGGCCGTTCGGCGTCAGTTTGTCGACAACGCCGGGCAGCGCCGTGGACAATTGCTGCAGCAGCTCCTGCTCGTTCATACCGGTACGTTGCGCGATCTCGCGGATCACCGCCGGCCCCAGCGCCGAGCCGAGATCGTTGGCGTTGATCGGCCGGTTCTGGCCGGTGCCGACCCAGGAATCGGCTACGCCGCCGTGGCCGGCGTCTCGCAGTCTGTCGAGCAGCCCGCCCAGTCCGCCGAGCAGGCCGCCATCGGCGGAGGTTCCGGCGGGAGTTGGGGCGGGGGCCTGAGCTTCGGCTGG
>NZ_RZST01000361.1:0-5666 GCF_003997575.1 Mesorhizobium sp. M1A.F.Ca.IN.022.07.1.1 | reverse complement strand
GGAGGCGATGCGGACCAGTGGGGTGATGCCGCGCCTGGCAGCCTCGGCCTCGCTCATCAGCAGCGCGCCGGCGGCTCCGTCATTGATGCCCGAAGCATTGGCGGCGGTGACGGTGCCGTCCTTGTCGAAGGCCGGCTTCAGCTTGGTCATGGCATCCAGCGTAGCGCCGTGGCGGATATATTCGTCCTGGTCGACGATGGTGTCGCCCTTCTTGCCCTTGATGGTGACGGCGACGATCTCGTCCTTGAACTTACCGGCCTTCTGCGCCGCCTCGGCCTTGTTTTGCGAGGCCAGCGCGAACTCGTCCTGGACTTCGCGGGTGATCTGGAACTGACGAGCGACGTTCTCGGCGGTGTTGCCCATATGGTAGCCGTTGAAGGCATCCCATAGGCCGTCCTTGATCATGGTATCGATCATCTTGTAGTCGCCCATCTTGACGCCGGCGCGCAGGTGCTGGGCGTGCGGCGACAGCGACATCGATTCCTGGCCGCCGGCGACGATCACCTTGGCGTCGCCGGTGGCGATCTGCTGCATGCCGAGCGCAATGGCCCTCAAGCCCGAGCCGCAAACCTGGTTGAGGCCCCAAGCAGTCGTCTCCTTGGGCAGACCGGCATTGATGGAAGCCTGGCGGGCCGGGTTCTGGCCCTGAGCGGCGGTCAGCACCTGACCGAGGATGACTTCGTCCACCTCCGCCGGGTCGACCTTGGCACGCGCGAGCAATTCCTTGATGACGACCGCGCCGAGCTCGTGCGCGGGGGTGGTGGCGAAACTGCCGTTGAAGGAGCCGACTGCTGTGCGGGCTGCGCTGGCGACGACGATTGAATTGGAAGCGGACATTTTCTTCTCCAGGCTTCGAGGTGTCGTTAGGCTATCCTTGGAGACTTTCTTGCCCGTTCAAGCACCTGAGTCAAACCGGAAATCGGCATGGCCGCCATGCGCGGCAAGCAAGTCGAGCGCTTATCGTGACGGCGTAGCCATCGCGCTGCAGCACAATTTGGCCCGCCCTTTCGGCATTAATTGATGCCGCACTGCACAAACCGCTTGGAATTGTGACGCTTTTGCGCATATCCTCGACAAATGGCGCAATCGTTACCGGCCGCTTACTGTGAACGCGCCGGTATCCTGGGGAGGATACGGATGGCCGCAAAAGACGACCCGATCGTCATCAAGAAGTACGCCAACCGCCGGCTCTACAACACCGGCACCAGCACCTATGTGACGCTCGAAGATCTGGCCGAGATGGTCAAGAAGGGCGAAGAATTCACCGTGCAGGACGCCAAGACCGGCGACGACATCACGCATCCGGTGCTGACCCAGATCATCTTCGAGCTGGAGAACAAGGACGGGCAGAACATGCTGCCGATCCCGTTTCTGCGCCAGCTGATCTCCTTCTACGGCGACCAGATGCAGATGATCGTGCCGAGCTTCCTCGAACAGTCGATGATCGCCTTCTCCAAGGAGCAGGAGCGTTTCCGCGAGCAGCTGAAGGGCGCCTTCGGCAAGGCACCGATCGACATGATGAAGACGCCGATGAAGGCGCTGGAGGAACAGACGCGGCGCAACGTCGAGATGTTTCAGAACGCGATGCGCATGTTCACGCCGTTCCCGTCCGGCGGCCCCAATTCCGCGGCGCCCGCCGAGCCGCCGAAGAAGGACGAGAAATCCGACGACCTGCAGGAATTGAAGGCGCAGATCGCCGCCATGCAGCGCAAGCTCGACACCATGTCGTGACGGCTAGCCGTCAGGTGTTCCTGCAGGGCCGTCATAGCGGGCTCGCGGCCTGATCGGCCTGTTGCTCGTCACCTGCTCGATGGCATGCGCCGTCCAGCCGATGCTGCGACCGAGCGCGAACAGGCGAAAGGGCGCGTCGGCGGGGAGATTGAGGCTGCGCGTCAGCGCGGCCAGCGCGAAGTCGACATTCGGGCGCATGCCGGTCGCGGCAAGGACGGCGTCGCGCAGATGAAGCAGATCGTCAGCGATGTCGAGGTCGGGCAGCAGAGCCTCGGCGCGCGGATCGCCTTCGGGATAGAGCTGATGGCCGAAGCCGGGCAGCGGCCGGTCGTGGGCCAGCCAGCGCGCGATCGTCTCGTCCGGCCCGAGCCGCTCGGCATCCTCGACCAGCGCGATGGCCGCGGCGCCGGCGCCGCCATGACGCGGGCCGGTAAGGGTGGCAAGCCCGGCAAGCAGGCAGGCCGCGATCGGCGCGCCGGTCGAAGCGGCGACGCGTGCGGCGAAGGTCGAGGCGTTGAGCTCGTGATCGGCCAAAAGCACCAGCGCCCTGCGGATGAGATCGGCACCGGCAGCGTCGACCGACCAGCCGCGCGCCAGCCTTTCATGTACCGGCTCCGCCCCCGGGCTTGCACCGAGTGACGTTGCGAGCACGCTGGTGGCGCTGGCGCCATCCTGCTGCAGCATGCCCGGCCTGCGGCCGAGCGAAGGCCGGCCTGCCGCGGCAAGCGCCGACAATCTTGCAAAGGCCGTCGGGGTGCCGCTCTCGCGAACGATCGAAGCGGTCAGCGACGCGAAGGAGATTGCGCTGCCGGATGCCCAAAGCAGGCTTGCTGCCTCGTCCAGCGTCGCTGTCGCGGCAAGTGCAACGGCATCCTTGCCACGATAGACCAGGCGGCCATGCAGCACGGTCGAGATGGCGGTGGTGATCGCTGGCTCGCCCCAGGCGATGGCGCTTTCGGCGATCGCCTGGGGGCTGCGCCCGCGCGCCCGGCGGGTGGCGAGCGCGGCTATGTCGTCGGCTCGATACTGGCTGCGGCGCGGATCGGCCCCGTCGGGCCGCATGCCGATGCGGCCGCGGCTGACATAGGCGTAAAGCGTCTGCGGCCGGACCTTGAGCCGCGCCAGCGCTTCCTCCCGCGTCAGCCATTCGGACAAGTCCGCACCGCCTCATATTGATTCAGTTGATCAAGATTGATGCGTTGATTGTAGAGCATTAACTGCAGTGCACAAAGGGTCAAGGAGACAGTCATGGCAAATGGGCTCGATGATGTTGTGGCGGCGGAGACGGTTCTTTCCGATGTCGACGGCGCGGGCGGCCATCTCACCATCCGAGGCCATTCGTTGACGGAACTCGCCGGGCACTGGCGCTACGGCCAGGTGGTCCGTCTGTTGTTCGACGGGTTCTTCGACGAGCTTCCCGGCGACAGCGAGCTGGAGAAGGCGATCGGCAATGCGCGTGTCGAGGTTTTCGAACGGCTGCAGCCGATGCTCGCTGAACTTCCAGCGCTCGATGTCTACAGCGGCATGCGCGCCGGCATCGCCCTGCTGCCCGACGGCGACTCGCTCGCCGACGCGCTCCGGCTGATCGCGGCGCCGGCGGCGCTAACCCCGGCCCTGCTGCGGCTCGGACGCGGCGAGAAGCCTGTTCCTCCGGACGCACGCGCCGATCATGCGACCGACATGCTGCGAATGCTCTCCGGTACGGCCTCGCCGGCGCTTGCCAAGGCGCTCGATACGTATCTGGTGACGGTCTGCGACCATGGGCTCAATGCCTCGACCTTCGCAACGCGGGTGGTGGCGTCGACGCAGGCGGGCTTGACCTCGGCGATCCTGGCCGGGCTCGGCGCGCTCAAAGGCCCGCTGCATGGCGGCGCGCCGGGGCCGGTGATCGAGATGCTCGACGCGATCGAGGCGAGCGGCGACGCGGCCGCCTGGCTGCGAAACGAGATCGCGCGCGGCGAGCGCATCATGGGCTTCGGCCATCGCATCTACCGCGTGCGCGACCCACGTGCCGACGTGCTGAAAGCCGTCGTGCGGCGGCTGGGCACACGTTATGAGACCGGCAGCCGGCTGGCCTTCGCCGAGACGGTGGAACAGGCGGCACTCGACGTGCTCAAGGTCCTCAAGCCGCAACGCTCGATCCAGACCAATGTCGAATTCTATACCGCGCTCCTGCTCGAAGCCGCGGGCTTCCCGAAGGAGGCGTTCTCCAACGTCTTTGCCGCCGGCCGCGTCGCCGGCTGGATTGCGCATGCGCGCGAGCAGCAGGCGACCGGACGCCTGATCCGGCCGCAGTCGCGCTATGTCGGGCCGGTGCCCGATCTCGTCGCCTGACGCCGCGAGCAAACCCTAATGCAATACTCCGCGTCCGGCAGCGGACAGTTTTTTCATGAGCGAAATTTCACCCGATCACGCTTGTGTGCTCGTGTTCTTGCCTTGGTCCGTCCTTATATGCTGCGCTGCAACATAGGCTGACGGCAGCGGTCCTGCTCCAATGACGCAGGGGCAGGCCGGCACATCGAGACAAGGAACGCCATGGCGAAGAACGGCAAGGCGGGGGACAAGAAGAAGATCAACATCGCGCTTCAGGGCGGCGGCTCGCACGGAGCCTTCTCCTGGGGCGTGCTCGATCGTCTGCTCGAAGACGGGCGGCTTGAGATCGCTGCCGTGTCAGGCACCAGCGCCGGCGCGATGAACGCGGTGGCGCTGGCCGACGGCTTCGTACGCGGCGGCGTCGAGGGCGCGCGCAAGAAGCTCGACGATTTCTGGCGTGCTGTGGCCTCGAAGGGGCGGTTCAGCCCGGTGCAACGCATGCCGTGGGACGTCGTCTGGGGGAACTGGTCGATCGAGAACACGCCCGGCTATTTCTTCTTCGACACCATGTCGCGGGTCTTCTCGCCTTACGTCGCCAATCCGCTCGGCCTCAACCCGCTGCGCGATGTGGTCAAGAAGGAGATCGACTTCGGCAATGTGCACGCCTGCAAGTCGATGGAGCTCTTCATTTCGGCGACCAATGTCGAGACCGGGCAGCTGCGCGTCTTCTCGGATGGCGAGATCGACCTCGACACGGTGATGGCGTCGGCCTGCCTGCCGCAATTGTTCCGTGCCGTCGAGATCAAGGGCGTGCCCTATTGGGATGGCGGCTATGGCGGCAATCCGGCGCTCTATCCGTTCTTCAAGACTGCGGCGACCGAGGACGTGCTGCTCGTGCAGATCAACCCGGTGGTGCGCGAAGGCACGCCGAAGAGTGCCAACGAGATCCAGAACCGCATCGACGAGATCACCTTCAATGCCGGGCTGCTGCGCGAATTCCGCTCGATCGCCTTCGTCAAGGAACTGATCGCGGCGGGACGCCTGCCGCATGGCGAATACCGCGACATCCGCATGCACCGCATCGATGCCGACGAGGCTTTCAAGGATCTGTCGGCCTCGTCCAAGGTCAACGCCGAATGGGCCTTCCTCGCCTATCTGCGGGACCTTGGCCGCAGTGCGGCCAGCGACTGGCTGGAGGAGAATTACGACGCGGTCGGCAGCCGAGCGACGCTCGACCTTTCGGGCGAGCTCGACGACGGCTTCAACTTCAAGCCGATGCGCGGCCCGGCGCCGGGCCGGCGGGTCAAGGAATTCCTCGCCGCGCGCCTCAAGCCAGAGTCAGCGCGCCGGCGAGCCTAGTTGCCCAACCCTGTCGCACGTTTCAGCAGGCGCTGAAGTTTCCCCAGCGGAACCGGCGATGTGCTGGATTCACCCCCGTCGCGCGAGTAGTTTACCTCGACGTAAACGGGAGGTAGCGATGCTGCAGACCAGACAGAACTCTCTCGGGGTCAAGTTTGAGGCGCAGTGCAGGGCCTTCGAGAAGGACCCCTTTCCTGGCCTCGCAGTGCGCAAGGACCGGCTGAAGCGGCTGCTGACGCTGACCGAAAAGCATGAAGCCGAGA
>NZ_RZST01000360.1:0-5695 GCF_003997575.1 Mesorhizobium sp. M1A.F.Ca.IN.022.07.1.1 | reverse complement strand
CCGCAAAGCATGGAGAAGATGGTGAAGCCGACGACGGAGGCCAGGAACAGCTCCTTGCGGCCGAGGCGGTCGGCGAGCCAGCCGGTGACCGGCGTCATGATGGCGGCGGCGACGATATAGGAGGTCAGCACCCAGTTGATGTTGTCAGGCGAGGCACCGAGGTCGCCGGTCATGGTCGGCAGCGCGACATTGGCGATCGTGGTGTCGAGCGCCTGCATGACCGTCGCCAGCATCAGCGCGACCGTGATCAGCCCGCGGTGCGGTACTTCCTTGAAGGGTTCGGGCGTGCTCATGGTGCTGAACTTCCAGCAGGTAACAAAAACGGGTACATTGGGATTCCGGGCGGCGAGGCCTTCCTTTGAGACCCTCGTCGCGGTGGGACGCGAGGATCGATGTGGGGGTTACATCGAGCGAAAGTCTCTGTTGGAGCGGATGCCTGCCGCCCGGAAACCTGAGGACCGACGTATCCGTGTCGAAAGCCTCTGCCTTGGATCGACCCGCGACGCGGCTCGCCTCAAACGCTCGGCTTTCACACCCCTCCCTTCAGAGCATTCCCTTGCGGCCGCTCATGCCCGCGGGCTTCACCTTGCTTTATTGCGCGTGCTCGCCGGCCGTGGCGTGACCGAAGATCGACGGCAATCCGCGCGCGACGCCGGTATCGACGGTGACCGTCGCGCTCATGCCGGTGCGCAGCGCCATCTTGGCGTCGGGGTCGGTCATTTCCAGGCGCACGGGAATGCGCTGGGTGACCTTGACCCAGTTGCCGGTGGCGTTCTGGGCGGGCAGCAGCGAGAACTCGGCGCCCGTGCCGGCGCCGATCGCCTTGACGGTCGCCTCGAAGGTCCGGCCCGGATAGGTGTCGACCACGATCTCGGCCTTCTGGCCCGGCTTCATATGGGTCAGCTGGGTTTCCTTGAAATTGGCGTCGATCCAGGTGTCATCCGTCTCGACCAGCGCGAACAGCGGCGTGCCGACGGAGACATACTGGCCGACCTTGAAGGACGAGGCCTGATAGACGATGCCATCGGACGGCGCCTTCACCGTGGTCTGCGAGAGGTTGTAGGCGGCCTTGTCGCGCGCGGCGAGCGCCGACATCACGCTTGGATGCTTGTCGGTCTCGATGTCGGGGTTGCCGCCAAGCGCGGCCTTGGCGCTGATGATGCCCTGCTCGGCGACCGCGAGCTGCTGCTTGGCCTTGTCGAGGTCGTTGCGGGCCTCGTCCAGCGACGACTTGGCATTGATGCCCTTCTCAGCGAGATCGGCGGCGCGGTCATATTGCGACTGCGCATAGTCGACCTCGCTCTTGGCCGACTTCTGCTGCGCCATCGCCTGGCTATAGGCGGCGCGCAGCTGCTCGACATTGAGCCGCGCGGCGGCAACAGCCGCGTCGGCCTGGGCCAGCGCGATCTTGTAAGGCTCGGGGTCGATGACGAAGAGAAGGTCGCCCGCCTTGACCGTCTGGTTGTCGGCAATGCCGACCTGGACGATGCGGCCGGCCGTATCCGAGGCAATCGAAATCCGGGCCTGCTGCAGGTTGGCGTTCTCGGTCTCCTGGTAGCGACCGCCGGTGACCCAGACATAGGCGCCGCCGGCGAGCAGCGCCAGCGGCAGGGCGACCATCAAAAGGAAGCGGCCGGTGCGGCGCTTCTTCCTCGGTGCTGCCGGTGCGGGCTGCGGCTCCGCTGCCGCGGAGACTGGCGCAGCCTCCGGCTTCGCCGGCGCCTCGATCTCGAGCTTGGTGACGTTGTCGTCTGCTTTCTTGGCTGCCGCGTTCATGCTGCCCGCCCTTCCGTATTCTTGATCTTTTCGAGGGACGACGTCTCGCCGTCGGTCAAATTCTGCACGATGGTGTCGAGCACCCGGATCAGGATGCGACGGTCCTCCAGCGATACGCCGGTGAGCGATTCCTCATAGACCTCGCCGGCGAGGCTTTTGACATCGGCGTAGGCCGCGTTGGCCTTTTCGGTCGGGAAGATCATGCGCACACGCCGGTCGGCCGCATCGGCGCGACGCTCGATCCAGCCGCCCTCCTCCATCCGGTCGACGAGGCGCGAGACGCTGATCGGCTCGATCTCGAGCAGTTCGGCGAGCCGCGCCTGCGCGACACCGGCCTCCTTGGCGACGCGGACGAGAAGCCGCCATTGCGCGGAGGAAAGGCCCAACCCGCTGGCGCGCGCCTCGAAGCGCTTGCGCATGAGGCGCTGCACGTCGTGGATCAAAAATCCCAATCTGTCGATGCCATCTGAAACCATGAGCGGCATATATAATAAGCGTGCTTACTATTCAAGTGGCTGCGTTGTTCCAGAAGCCGGCAACCGCATGCGGCCATGCCAGGGCTGCATGGTCGAAGCTCGCCAAGGCGGGCATGAGAGCGCCACAGAGCGCCGGCTCCGGCGTCGTCTTCAGGCAATGGGTGCATGGCATGGTGCCAACTGTCTGGGATTCACAGTGTTTTAGCAGCTGCGCTGGTGCCGTTCGGCATGTTTGTGATACATCTGGCGGCGAGGATCGGGGGATCATCGCAATGCCGACGCTCTATGCGCTGAAGCCGGCTTTCCAGGACAGGCTGCGGCCGCTGGTCAACAGGCTGGCGGCGATGGGTGTGACGGCCAACGGCATAACGATCGCGGCTGCTCTGCTGTCCATCGCGGCTGGATCGGCAATCGCGATCCTCCCCGATTGGAGCCCGCTGCTCTTCCTCATCCCCCTGGGGCTTTTCCTGCGCATGGCGCTCAACGCCATTGACGGCATGCTGGCACGGGAACATGGCCAGGCCTCGACGCTCGGCATGTACCTCAACGAGATCTGCGATGTCGTCTCCGACCTTGCGCTGATCCTGCCGTTTGCCGCCCTTCCCCAATTCGGCGCCTGGGGTGTCGTCGCCTTTGCCATCGCCGCGGCGCTCACCGAGTTCGCCGGCGTGCTCGGCATCGCCGCCGGGATCGGGCGAAACTATGCCGGGCCGTTCGGCAAGAGCGACAGGGCGCTGGCGCTCGGCGTGGTCGCCGTGCTCGCCGCCGCCGGGCTCTGGCCTGAGGCAATCGCGCCATTTGTGTTTCCGGCCATGGCTACGCTTTCGCTGCTGACCGCCATAAACCGGATACGCGCCGGTCTTATTGGCAGCACCGGCTGAGCACCGAGACTCGCCATGCCGTCCGGGGGAACCACCATGCTTCACGAACAGGTTGCCAGCGCGCCGGCGGAAAGCCTTGCGCGGCAGGCGCAGGAACGCACCTTCCGCAGCCATGACGGCACGCAGATCTTTTACCGCTACTGGCCGGCGATGCAGGCCACGGCCAAGGGCGCGGTCGTGCTCTTCCATCGCGGACACGAGCATGGCGGCCGCATGGCGCATCTCGTCGACGAACTCAGCCTGCCCGACTACGCCTTCTATGCCTGGGATGCGCGCGGCAACGGCCGCTCTGCCGGTGAGCGCGGCTATGCTCCGTCTTTCGCCGCGCTGGTGCGCGATATCGACTGTTTCATTCGCGAGATCGCCGCCAGGGACGGCTTTGCCGCGCAGGACATCGCGTTGATCGCGCAGTCCTTCGGCGCGGTGCTGGCGGCCGCGTGGGTGCACGACTATGCGCCCAAGCTGCGCGCCATGGTGCTCGCCTCGCCCGCCTTCTCGGTGAAACTCTATGTCCCTTTCGCCAAGGAAGGCATCGCGCTGTGGCAGAAGATCAAGGGGCGCTTCTTCGTCAATTCCTACGTCAAGGCGAACCTTCTCACTCATGACCCTGTGCGCATTGCTTCCTTCGAAAACGACAAGCTGATCACAAGGCCGATCGCCTCGAACATCCTGGTCGAGCTCTATCAGCACGCGGCGCGCATCGTTGCCGATGCGCGCGCCATCACCGTGCCGACGCAGCTTCTTCTGTCGGGCAGCGACTGGGTGGTGCGGCACGCGCCGCAGCACGAGTTCTTCGTCAATCTCGGCAGCCGCGCGAAGGAGCGCCACGTGCTGCCGGGCTTCTTCCACGATACGCTGGGCGAGCGCGACCGCGCCAAGGCGCTCGACCTGATCCGGCCGTTCCTCGAAGCGCAGTTCGCGGCACCCGCGGAAGCTGTAGACCTGAAGCAGGCGGACATCGCCGGCTACACGCGCGACGAGGCCGACCGCCTCGCCTCGCCGCTCGATCTGCTTTCGCCCAGGGGCCTCTACTGGGCGACGAGCCGCGCCTTCATCCGCATCGGCAGTTGGTTCTCGCAAGGCATGAAGGTCGGCGTTACCACCGGCTTCGATTCCGGTTCGACGCTCGACTATGTCTATGAGAACGAGCCGCGCGGCCTGGGGCCGATCGGCCGCATGGTCGACCGGACCTTCCTCGACGCCATCGGTTGGCGCGGCATCCGCCAGCGCAAGCTTCACATCGAAGAGCTGATCGGCTCGGCGCTGGCAATGCTGAAGGCCGCTGGGCGGCCGACCAACATCCTGGACATTGCGTCTGGTCACGGCCGCTACGTCCTCGATGCGATCGACATGAGCCGGGAGCAACCGACCAGCGTTCGGCTGCGCGACTATTCCGACCTCAATGTCGAGCTCGGCCGCAAGCTGATCGCCGAGCGGCAATTGCCGGCCAGCGTGTCGTTCCAGCGCGCCGACGCCTTCGACGGCGATGGGCTCGCCGCGCTCGATCCGGCGCCGGACCTCGCCATCGTCTCCGGCCTTTACGAGCTCTTCTCCGACAATGCGCTGATTGCGCGCTCGCTCGGCGGCCTTGCCCGCGCCATGCAGCCGGGCAGCCTGCTCGTTTACACCAACCAGCCCTGGCACCCGCAGCTCGAAATGATCGCGCGCAGCCTGACCTCGCATCGCGGCGGCCAGGCCTGGGTGATGCGGCGGCGCACGCAAGGCGAGATGGATCAGCTGGTCGAGGCGGCAGGCTTCGAGAAGCTCGACCAGCGCATCGACCAATGGGGCATCTTCACCGTCTCGCTGGCAAGGCGGCTTTAGGACCACCGCCGCATGCCTTCCAGTGCCGAGCCCCCGCCACTTTCACCCAGCGCCGAGCCCTATGGGCGTGTCGTCATGCGCGCAGCGCTGTGGCTCGCTTTCCTCGCGCCTTTCTTCTATTCGACCTACGGCTTCGCCAATTGGCTCGCCTCGACGCGCGACCATGTCGGCAGCATCGTGTTCTCCTGGGAACACCATGTTCCGTTCGTCGCCTGGACAATCGTGCCCTACTGGTCGATCAACCTGTTCTACGGACTGTCGCTCCTGCTCAACGACAGCCGCCAGGGCGTGGACCGGCTGGCCGGCCGATACCTCACCGCGCAGATCGTCGCCGTCGCCTGCTTCATCCTGTTTCCGCTGACCGCCACATTCGTGCGGCCGGAAACGAGCGGCCTGCCGGGTTTCCTGTTTGCGGTCCTCGGCGGCTTCGACAAGCCGTTCAACCAGGCGCCGTCGCTGCATATCGCGCTGTTGGTGATCATCTGGGATCATTGGCGCCAGCGCCTCGCCGGTCCTTTGCTGGGGCTCTGGCACCGCTGGTGCTTTCTGATCGGCGCCTCGGTGCTGACCACCTGGCAGCATCATTTCATCGACATCCCGACCGGCGCGCTGCTCGGCTTCTTTGCCCTGTGGCTCTTTCCGGCACGGGGCGAGCTGCCGTTCGCCGGTTTCCGCCCGGCTGCCGACGGCAGGGCATGGCGGCTTGCGCTATGCTACGCGCTGGGCGCCGCTCTGGCG
>NZ_RZST01000035.1:0-27256 GCF_003997575.1 Mesorhizobium sp. M1A.F.Ca.IN.022.07.1.1 | reverse complement strand
TCTGTGCGGCGTCTATGGCTTCAAGCCGACGCAGGCGACGGTGCCGATCACCGGCAGCTACGCCGATCCGCCCGACCTGCCGCGCAGCTTCCGCCTGCTGTTCGACATCGGGCCTCTGGCCCGCGATGTCGACGATCTCATCCTGGCCCACCGCATCATCGCCGGAGCCGACGGTCTCGACACCGAAGTGCCGCCGGTGGCGACGGACGAGGCGCCGGAGCCGCCGCTGGGGACGCTCAGGGTTGCCTTCGCGCCCGAATTTCCCGGAGTGCCGACCGCGCTCGACATCGCCGACGCGATCGCAGGCTTCGCGGGCGCCATCGAGGTCGGCCGCGCGCGGGTAGGGCAGGCATTGCCGCAGCACGATTTCGCGGCGGAGCGGGCGCTGTTTTCCGATCTCATCACCTGGTATTCGCAGGTCTTCCGGCAGCCGCGTGAAACCTCGCCCTCGCTGGCCGCCTATCTCGAGGCGCTCAACCAGCGCGACGAATTCATCGCTGCCTGGGAGCGGTTCTTCGACGGGTGGGACGTGCTGGTCTGTCCGGCGATGATGTGCACGGCCTTCCGCCACCGCGAAATGGGTGCGCCGATCCCCGTCGACGGCATCGAGACGCCCTACTGGAGCGGGCTCAGCCACGCCTGCCGCTTCAACCTGACCGGGCATCCGGCCGCCGTCATTCCAATCGGTGTCGACCGGGAGGGCCTGCCGATCGGCGCCCAGCTGGTCGGCCGCCGCCATTCGGACATGAAGCTGCTGGCCGTGGCGAAAGCGCTGGCGCGTCTCACCGACGGTTTCGTCAGGCCACCGGGATTGTGAGCGCGTGGAAACGGCGGGCTGCCTGAAAGACCAAGGGCCGCCGCCCCAGGCTCAAACATGCACGTCGCCGAACGACAGTTCGCCGTCGTCGGCGCGCATCAGGAAGGCGGCGGCAAGCATCGCGAGATAGAATACGACGACGCCGCAGACCACCACGACGCCGGGGATGGGACCGAGCGTCGCCACGCGAAAGGTGTCGAGCAGCGAGGCGCTGAAGCCGATCGGCGAGCCTTCGCGCTGCAGGCTGGGCGTGGTGATCTTCAAGACCCAGGCAAGCATCAGGATCGTATACATGAAGACGTAGTTTCGGCGCAGCCTCCGGACCAGTGCCGCGCGCTGCGAGATGAGGAAGCGCGGCGATCGCAGGCCTTCGCCGAGGATGGCCAGCCAGTTGGAGGCGAAGTCCGGCTGCGGCGAAAAAATCTGCGCGAAGTAATAGCGCTCGAACTGACGCACCCGCGCCCGATAGACGTCGAAGAACCGGTAGCGCCGCGCTTCGATCCATAGAAGCAGCGTGATGAGCAGCATGGCGAAGAGCAGCACGCCGTGATGCGCCGAGGGCGTCGACAGCGATACGGACAGCATCGCCGCCACCACGGTGATCGCCCAATTGCTGGTGCGGTCGAGCCGGTCGCGCCAGCCCGCCATGCGCCCGATTTCCGCGCGGTGGAAATGCGACATGGTGGTTGCGAATTCGGAGGAAGTGAGCTTCAGCGCGAACGCATCGGAGCCTCTAGGCGGCGCCGCTGCTTCGGCTGGCTTTACGGTCTGGACCTGCGACATCCCCTTGCCACGTGCCTCCCGCCGTGGCCGGCCGTTGAGCCGGCCACACCCCATATAGCACAATGTGGGGCCGGCAGAAATGTTCCTGCTGACGCTCTCCGGCGGAAGCTCTTATGCGCTCAGCCAGACCCGTTCGGCCACGCGATGATCGCTGAGCAGGAAGTTGGGGTTGGGAACGAATCCCTTCACCTCCAGGCGCGCCGCGTCGATCCAACTGGCGAAGGTCGGGATGATGGTCGGGCACTCGTCATGGATCATCTGCTGCAGCTCGAAATAGACGCCGCGGCGTTTCGCCGGATCGGCCAATGAGCGCGACTCCGTCAGCCGTCTGTCGAAGCTGTCGTTCTTCCAATGCGTTTCGTTCCACGGCGCGCCCGAGGCGTAGACGGAGGAAAACATCATGCTCGCCGACGGCCGCCCGGCCCAGAAGGAAGCCACCCATGGCTTCTTCAGCCACACGTCGCTCCAGTAGCCGTCATCGGGCTCGCGCTTGACATTGATGGTGATGCCGGCGGGCTTGGCCGATTGCGCGAAAAGCTCGGCCGTGTTGACCGCCTGCTCGAACGCCACGGGGGCGGCGTGCAGCTCGAGGGT
This sequence comes from Mesorhizobium sp. M1A.F.Ca.IN.022.07.1.1, assembly GCF_003997575.1. Taxonomy (NCBI): domain Bacteria; kingdom Pseudomonadati; phylum Pseudomonadota; class Alphaproteobacteria; order Hyphomicrobiales; family Phyllobacteriaceae; genus Mesorhizobium; species Mesorhizobium sp. M1A.F.Ca.IN.022.07.1.1. Next base: position 25,062 of record NZ_RZST01000035.1, on the reverse strand, counting down.
AAGATCGCTCTTGCCGGCTTTCTTGAGGTGAAAACGGGCCTGTCCGGATCGTAGGCGCGCTGCGCGATGTTAGGATTGAAGCTCGGATCGCCGGCAGCGATCGGATGGTCGTTGCCGACCCGTCCGAAGCCGGCCATCAGCAGCTTCACCATCTGCTCACGGTCGAGCGCGTGCTTCAGCGCCAGCACGACATCGGGGCTGTTGAACGGCTCCTTCGTGGCGTCCATCGGCAGCGAGAAATGCTGCTTGCCTTCGGTGACCAGCAGATAGGCGCGGGGGTCCTTCTTGAGCAGCGGTGCGATCTTGTAGTCGATGCCGTTGACGATGTGCACCGAGCCGCCTTGAAGAGCCGAGACGCGCGCCGCGGCGTCGTTGATCACCACCGATTCGACCGTATCGACATGGCCGCGATCGCTGCGCCAGTAGGTCTCGTTGCGGGCGGCGATGGCGTGCACGCCGGGCTGGAAGGCGGTGAGCTTGAACGGACCGGTGCCGATCGCTTTCGACCAGTCGGCGAAGCCTGCGGGCACCATGGCGAAATGCAGATCCGACAGCACATAATCCATGTCGGGATTTGGCGATTTGAGCAGGATCTCGACTTGCGTCGGCGAGATGGCCCGCACTTCCGCGACGTCGGCGACCAGCCCTTTGGCCTTCGACTTGGTCTTGTCGCCGATATGCAGGCCCAGCGAGTATTTGACGTCGTCGGCGTCGAACGTCTTGCCGTTGTGAAACTGCACGCCCGGCCTGAGATTGAGGATCCAGCGCATGTTGCCGTCGCTGGCTTCCCAGCTTGCCGCGAGCTCCGGCGCCGGCTTGCCGTCATCGCCGATCTCCACCAGCGTGTTGTAGACCTGCCGCGACACGTTGATGGAAAAAGTGCCGATCAGCTGCGTCGGGTCCAGCGTGTCGGCGGAGCTGCCGCCGTTGAGGCCAAGGCGCAGCGCGCCGCCTTTGCGCGGCGCCTCGGCAAGGCCGGTATGTGGAAACGCCGCCGTGGCGAAGGCAGCCGCAGCGGCCGTCTTGATGAAGCTGCGGCGGTTCATGCTGTCCAGGCTCGAGAAGACGCTTCTGTCGTTCATGTCATTCTCCCATTGGTTCAGTAGGCGCCAAGGACTTCGTTGACCATCAGCGGCTGTGGCGGCAGCCGCCGGTCGAGAACCGCGCTCAGTGCGCGCGCCTGCGCGCCGAGTGCTCGCTCGGGGAACAGGTTCCAGTGCTCCCAGGGGTCTTCGCGAAGATCGAACAGCTCCCCCCAGGCCGGCTGGTTGGGATAGCGGGTGAACCGCCACTCCTTGGAGATGATCGACTGGTTGTAGAGGCAGGCGTCACGTCGCGGATGATATTCACCGAACAGGAAGTCGCGGACGTCGGCGACCCGGCCGTCGATCAGCGGCTTGAGATCGGTGCCGTCGGTCGCGGGCGCCGGCAGGCCGAGCAGCGATGCGATGGTCGCGAACAGGTCGAGGTGGCTGGTCAGCGCATCGAGGCTTGTTCCGGCGCGGATGCCTGGACCGCTAAGAACCAGCGGGACCTGCAGCAGTTGTCGGTACGGCGGTGGCCCCTTGCGCAGCAGCCCGTGGTCGCCGAGCAACTCGCCATGATCGGCGGTAAACAGCACGAAGCTGTCGTCGAGCACGCCAACGTCGTCCAGTGCGACGAGCAGCCGCCCGACGGCATCGTCGATCATCTGGATCATGCCATGCGTGTGGGCGATTGCGATGGCCAGCGTTTCGTCGGAGATATCGTCGGTGCGCAGGAGGAAGCCCTGCTCGCGCGGCTGTTCGCCGGAGGCGATGTAGGGCACTTTGGTCGGATCGTCGCCTTCGCCGAGATAGGCCGGCATCCGCTCCAGCTCGCCCGCCCGGATGGTCGGCGTGGGCATCAGCTCCGGTCGGAATAGGTCGCAATAGGGCAGGGGCGGGGCGAAGGGGTGGTGCGGGTCCGGAAACGAGACGAACAAGCCGAACGGCTCTGCCTGCTTGCCCTGGCGCTCGATGAAGTCGATCGCCCGATCCGCGATCCAACTGGTGTAGTGCAACTCGGGCGGCACCGCGCTTTTCCAGACTTCGTTCAGATCCTGCGCCCGGCTGTCGGGACTGGCGTCGGGCTCGTAGAGGTCCACCACTTCGGGGTGGTTGCGCTTGAGCCAGGCGGCGTAGTGGCCGGCGCGAGTGGCTTCGTTGGCTTCGCCCATGACGAGGTCGACGGCATCGAAGCCGAAATAGGGACCGTGCCAGTCCTCGCAGCCCGGCCTTTCCCAATAGGCAAGCGATTCCGGCATGCCGCGTTCGACGGGCGCGAGCAGTGGCTGAAAGTGCAGCTTTCCGACGCCTTTTGTGGCGTATCCGGCAAGCGACAGCGCCTGCCACAGATTAGGGAGCCGATCGTCGAGCGCCACGCCGTTGCGCCACAATCCGTGATGGCGTGGATAGAGCCCTGTTGCCATGGTCGCTCGGCTTGGCGAGCAAATCTGGTTAGGCGTGAAATGCCGATGGAAGGTTGCGCCGCGCGCGGCGATGCGGTCGATGTTTGCGGTATGGGCGACGCGGTTGCCGGTGACCGAGAGCGCGTCGTAGCGCATCTGGTCGGCACAGATGAAGATGACATTGGCTCGCTTCACGACGGCTCCGTCCGTTTCTGCCAAGCTTGCAGCTAGGGCCCGAAACGCAGCGAAATCAAAGATCAAGATTTTGGTCCGGTATGTGCTAATCCTATACCGGGAGGAAGAGATGCGTTTTTCCGGGCTCAGCGTTCGTCAACTGGAGGCCTTCGAGGCAACGATGGTGGCCGGCTCCGTGTCGGGCGCTGCGATCGCGCTCAACGTCTCGCAGCCGAGCGTCAGCCGGCTGCTGCAGGAGCTGGAGATCGACACCGGCCTCAGCCTGTTCGATCGATCGCACGGTCGGCTGGTTCCGACTGAGCAGGGCCTGCTGTTCTACGGCGAGGTCGGCAAGACGTTTCATGGCGCGCGCAATCTGATCATGGCGGCGCAGGAGATCAGGGAACTGAAGCGCGGCGTCGTGCGCATCGGCACGCTGGCGGCGATGTCCTTCAACATCGTGCCGGAAGCGATCCAGCGGCTTCGGACGCGCTTTCCAGAGGCCAGGACCACCATCGCGGTGCGGAGCTCGACGGAGATCGTCTCCTCCGTCGCCTCGCGCCTGACCGACGTCGGCCTGGTGGACGCGGGCGTTTCCTTCCTGGATGCCAAATGCGTCGCCACTTTCGAGCGCAATAGCGTTTGTGTCATGGACCAGAGGCATCCGCTTGCCGAGAGCGAGCGCGTCCGGTTGGAGGATTTTTCCCGCTATCCGTTCGTGTCGCTGGGCGAGCTCTATTTCCGCCGCAGCCGCGACGGCGCGAGGCTGCTCGAAGTGACCGCGGCCAACACCGTCGCCGACATCTTCCAGTCATTCTTGGCTTGCGCGCTGGTCAGGGGCGGCCGCTCGCTGGCTGTGGTCGATCCGTTCACTGCGGGCTTCTATTCCGAGTTCGGACTGGCGCTCAGGCCAATCGAGTTCGACATTCCGTTTCGCATCTCGATCATCGTCAATGATCGGTCGGCGACGGGGGCGGCGGCCGGCAAGGTCATCGAGGCGATGACCGATCTGATCGGCCGTTAATCATCATTGCCGGCCGCCGGTCATGGATGCTTCCTATCGCTGAGCGGCTGATATCGGAAACGGCACCACTTCGGCCTCGGGCCGGGCATAGAGGGCGGTCGCGACCGCCTCGATCACAAGGTCGAGCGCCGCAAGCGCCGTGCGGCTGGTCTCGTCGTCGCCGCGCAGATAATGGCAGGCCCTGTCGAGGTGCAGGTGGGCGGCGGCAAAGTCGCTTTTCATTAGCTTCTCCTTATTGCCCCGCCGTGCAGCGACCATGCGTGAGTCGCTTTACCGACAAGCAAAGATGGGCGGCAGCATTTGAATCGAATTGTACGCGACGTCGAAGCTGCTTGAGAGAGGCGGCCGGCGCCGGAGTTGCCACTCTCTCGCGTTGTGAAGGAGATGTCCGGCAGGGTAGAGGAGGCGCTGTCCCGCCGGCATCCCAGCCCTTGCAGGCACCTCCATCACGGTTAAAAGTGGCCTGCTTTGGAGATAGGTTGAATCGACGTTGGTCCTCCACGGCGCCCCCCCCGTCCTGCCGGACATCGCCCCCACAACGGGAGAGAGTGGCAGTTCCACCGCCGTGCAACCGATGCATGTGCGAAACCGTTGTGGCGAGGATAATCGAGGGGTGCGGCAATTGTCCTTCATGCCCAACCGGCGCCGGCCGGTTTCTCTCGCGCTTGCCGCGGCGGCGCTTGCATCGATGCCGGCCGCCGCCTTCGCCGCCGAAAAAACCGGCATGTCGAGCGAAGGCATCTTCGTTCTCGAAGTCATCTTGCTGCTCGTCGTCGGCCGAGGCATCGGCGAATTGCTGGAGCGCCTCGGCCAGCCGGCGGTGATGGGACAGCTGATCGGCGGCATCCTGCTCGGGCCCTCGCTGCTCGGCTGGCTATGGCCCGCGGCCGAGCGGCTGGTCTTTGCCGGCGATGCCGCGCAGAAGTCGATGATCAACGCCATCGCCCAGTTCGGCGTGCTGATGCTTCTGCTGCTGACCGGCATGGAGACGGACCTGAGGCTGGTGCGCCGCGTCGGCCGCGCCTGCTTTTCCATCTCCGCCACCGGCGTCGCCGTGCCTTTCGCGCTCGGCTTCGTGGCCGCACAGTTCATGCCGGCCTCGCTGCTTGCCACCGGCAGCGAGCGCATCGTCTCCGGCCTGTTTCTGGGCACCGCGCTTTCGATCTCTTCGGTCAAGATCGTCGCCATGGTGGTGCGCGAGATGAACTTCATGCGCCGCGACCTCGGCCAGATCATCGTCTCCTCGGCCATCATCGAGGACACGATCGGCTGGGTGATCATCGCCATCACCATCGGCATCGCCACGCATGGCCGCATCGAGCTCGCCAGCCTCGCCTTCACGCTCGCCGGCGTCGCCGCCTTCATGGCCTTTTCCTTCACGCTCGGCCGCCGCATCGTCTTCGATGCCATCCGCTGGACCAACGACACCTTCCGCTCGGAATACGCAGTGGTCACCGTCATCCTCGCCATCATGGGCGGCATGGCGCTGGTTACCGACTTGATCGGCGTGCATACGGTGCTTGGTGCCTTCGTCGCCGGCATATTGGTCGGCGAGTCGCCGATCCTGTCGCGTCACATCGAGGGGCAATTGCGCGGCGTGATCACGGCACTCTTCATGCCGGTCTTCTTCGGCGTCGCCGGTCTCTCAGCCGACCTGACAGTGCTCGTCGATCCCGAGCTTGCACTGCTCACCGTGGCGCTGGTGGCGATCGCCAGCCTCGGCAAGTTCGGCGGCGCCTTCATCGGCGCGGAGGTCGCGGGCATGAGCCGCACCGAGGGCATTGCCGTCGGCTGCGGCATGAATGCGCGAGGCTCGACCGAGGTCATCGTCGCCTCGATCGGTCTGTCGATCGGCGTGATCTCGCACACGCTTTTCACCATGATCGTCACCATGGCCGTCATCACCACCTTGGCCATGCCGCCGACGCTGCGCTGGGCGCTGGGGCGGCTGCCGATGGGGGAGGCGGAAAAGAAAAGGCTGGAGCGCGAGGAGGTCGACCAGCGCGGCTTCATCACCAATCTGGAGCGGCTGCTGGTGGTGGTCGACGAGGGCGTCGTCGGCCGCTTCGCCGCCTACCTCGCCGGTGTCATCGGAGCCGGCAAGCCGACGACCGTACTCCGTACAAGCGGCGAAAGCGAAGCCGACCCCGTCGAGGCGGCGCATCTGGACGAGATCGAGAAGGGCGCTGAGCAGGGCCGCGAGGCGGCGAAGGAAGCCGACGAGGAGCCTGCGCACGAAGTCCCCCTCACACGCCGCCTGCATGACGCTCCGCTCTCCGCCGAGGCGGTCGCCAAGGAGGCGCGCAAGGGCTACGGCATGCTGCTCATCGGCCTCGGCCGAGCGGTGACGGCGAAGGGCGGCTTCTCGCGCCGGCTGAACGAGGTCGCGGGCGCCTTCGAGGGCCCGCTCTGCCTGGTGCTGAAGCCGGCCGGCGCCGGCCGGCAGATGCCGCGCCTTGGGCCGGGATCCGGCAGGATCCTGGTGCCGGTCAACGGCACGGCGAATGCGCGCCGCGGCGCGGAACTCGCGCTTGCCGTCGCCTCCGTCACCGGCGCGCCGGTCAAGGTCCTCTATGTCGCGCGTCCGGGTCGCGACGAACCGCGCGACACCGTCTCGCATCGCCGCAGGGAGGCTGTGCTGAAGGACATTGTCGCGCTTGCCGACCGTTATGGCGTCGAGATCGAGACTGCCATCCGCTCAAGGGCCGCCGCCGCCGATGCCATTGCCCGTCAGGCGGGCAGGAACGTGGCGCTGATCGTCATGGGCGTGGCGCGGCGGCCCGGCGAGGAGCTCATCTTCGGCGAGACGACGAGCGGCGTGCTGCAGCGCTGCCCATGCCCGGTGATGCTGATCTCCGACGCGCGGCTGCGCCGCGACGACGAGGGCAGGGAGGCGCTGAGGTCAGGTACGGGCACGGGCTGAGGGCAGCTTCGGCCTGACGGTTCCAATGGCTGACGGCCGCGCTTCACTTGCCTTCGAAAAAGCGATGGATCGCGGCGTCCAGCTTGCCGATGAGCTCGGCGTTGCGCGTGCTGCCGGCCCAGATCAGCGCATTGAGCCGCATGTCCCTGTTGAGGAAGTTCACCTTGCGGGATTCCAGCAGATATTGCGCGACTTCGAAGTGGCGTCCCTTGATCGCCTCGATGAGCGCGCTGTTGCGTCCCGTCTTGTCGGCGAGATTGACGTCGGCGCCATGCTCGACCAGCAGCTTGACGATATCGAGATGCCCGTTCCTTGCGGCTTCGATGAGCGGCGTCCTGCCGTAATAGTCGGCGCGGGCGTCGATATCGATCTGCGGATGCTTCAGCAGCGACTGGATGCAGGCGAGGTGACCCCTGGCCGCGGCCAAGCTCAATGGCGTGCTCTTCCATTTGTTTCTGCAGTTCACGTCGACCGCCGGGTGGCCGATCAAGGTTTCGAGCACGGCGGTGCGGCCGTTATGCGCGGCGAGGTGCAGGCTTGACCAGCCGTCTTCATCGGTCTGGTTGATATCCGCGCCCGCCGCGAGCTGCGCGCGCGAGGCTTCGGCATCGCCGCTCTCGGCCGCGACCAGCAGGCGGGACCAATTCCTTGCTTCTGCGGCTTCCAGGCCTGTGTCCACTGCAATATCCCCGACCGCGGATGGCGCCGGCCCGGCCGGCATTCAGATGCAGCGTCTTTCTCTCACGGAGAGTTTCACACTCGCCGTCGTCGGGCAATGGATTTCGCGTCGGCGGTGCGGGCAACTCGAGGGGAGATGCCGGCAGGGCAGGTCCGAGCGTGGATCGCCGGCGCCCCATGCGACGGAGAGGGGCGTCGGCGCTTGACGCGCCGCGACCCCCTCTGTCGCCTTCGGCGACATCTCCCCCTCGAGGAGGGAGATTCATCTCGCTATGCCATCTGCAGCCGCTGCCGGCTCGGCTGCGGCGGGAAGGCGATCGCGATGCCGGCGGCGCCCAGGCCGACCAGCGCCGAGCCGATGAACAGCCAGGAATAGCTGGCATAGGCGTCGTAGATCATGCCGCCGGCGAGCGGGCCGAACGACATGCCGAGGCTGGAGAGCATGGTGGCGGCGCCGAACACCGTGCCGATGATGCGCGGCCCGAAATATTCGCGTGCCAGCACCGCATAGAGCGGCATGACGCCGCCGTAGGTGGCGCCGAAGATGACGGCCAGCACGTAGAACTGCTCGAGCCGGCCGACCGCGAGATAGGCGGCGATCACGGCGGCCTGGATGGCAAGGCCGGTGATCAGCACCGGCTTGACCCCCAGCCGGTCGCCGAGCACGCCGTAGAGCAGGCGTCCGCCAAGGCCGGCAAGGCCCTCGACGCTATAGATCGAGACGGCAGCCATCGGCGCAACGCCGCAGGCCATCGCATAGCTGACCATGTGGAAGATCGGCCCCGAATGCGCCGCGCAGCAGGCGAAGAAGGTCATGCCCAGCACCAGGAACTGCGGCGAGCGCAGCGCCTGGCCGACGCTCATGCCGGGATCGTCGGCGGCACGCGCCGGCATGCCGCTGTCGGCCGCCGCGCCAGCCACCTGCGGCTGGCGTACCAGGAAGACGGCGGGCAGCAGGAGCACCCAGGCCATGACGCCGATGTCGAACATGGCGGTTCGCCAGTCATAGGCCGAGATCAGCCAGCGCGCGAAGGGCGAGATGGTCATCGGCGCCACTCCCATGCCGGCCGAAACCAGCGACACGGCAAGGCTACGGTTGGTGTCGAACCAGGCGGTGGTGAGCGCGATCATAGGCGCGAAGAACGCGCTGGCCGCCAGCCCGACGATCACGCCGTAGCTGAGCTGGAAGATCAGCAGCGAGTTGGCTCGGCTCGCCACCACCAGCGCCAGCCCGAGCAGCACCGCGCCGGCAAGCACGACGGGGCGGGCACCGACGCGGTCATAGATCGCGCCCCAGGCGAAGCCGCCGACGCCCATCACCAGAAAATTCAGCGTCATGGCGCTGGAAATGCCGGCGCGCGACCAGCCGGTGTCGATCGACATCGGCTCGAGAAAGATCGCCAGCGAGAACATCGCGCCGAGCGCCACACAGGTCATCAGCGCGCCGGCCGCGACGATGACCCAACGATAGGAAGGATTCATGATTTTCTCCCGTGCCCTAAGGCATCCTGTTTGATGCGGCACGGTTTTTCCAGGTCCATCGCGCCGCTTGCGTCCGAAGGACGCCGCTGCGGACACCGATCCTACAATCTGGTTGCATTTTTTATCCGGATTTTTCGGACGCGTTATCGTCGCCAACGTCGGCGCTCCGTCACGCCCCCCTCTGCCCTGCCGGGCATCTCCCCTCAAGAGCGGAGAATCGGCTGTGTCGTGATCCGCGCCTCTCCTTACAACGTCGGTGATTGGCGAAACCCGCGAAGAAACTGATCTCCCCACTTGAGGGGGAGATGTCCGGCAGGACAGAGGGGGGTGCCTCGCGCCGATCTCTCTACCTGTCAGCAGTCTTCCGCACCCACATTGACCGCGCACCAGGCCCTTCTAGATTGAGCCGCTGCAATCGGGAGGAGGCAACACGCCATGCAACTCTATCGCGGCCGGCTCATCGACCACCTTCATCTGGTGGTGCGCGACGTCAAGGCGAGCCGGCGTTTCTACGGCGCGGTGCTCGAAGTGCTGGGCATCCCGATCGGCGGCGAGGCCGAGGATTATTTCTGGGCGGACGAACTGTTCGTTTCCAGCGCCGATAGCCGCGCGGCCCAGGGCGTGCTCACCGGCCGTCACCATCTCGCCTTCCAGGCCAAGGACCGCGCCATGGTCGACGCCTTCTAACAGGCGGGCCTCGCCGCCGGCGGCAAGGACAACGGCGCGCCAGGCGAGCGTCCCTACCACCCCGGCTACTACGCCGCCTTCCTGCTCGACCCCGACGGCAGCAACATCGAGGCGGTGTTTCATGGCGAGGCGAAGCGTAGTGCGCCGGCGGTGGAGATCAGTTTTTAGCGCGGCGGCGGGCGCCGTTATCTCCCCCTAGCGGCCCCTAGCTAGCGGGGGAGAAAGCGCGACGCACCACCCCCTCGGCTACTTGCTCGCCACCCCGTCGGAGCATCGGGGCTGGGCATCGACGGGCATGAGTTCGAAACCGGCGGCGATGAGTTGCAGCTTCGTTTTCTCGAAATGCCGCTTGGCGCCGCTGTCGATCGCGGCCGGTGCTATCCCGTCACCAATCCGGACGCCATCCGCGTCATCCGCGAGGCTGCCATGCTGGTGCCGATCCGCTAAAATCCATCGATCGGCGGGTGCCTCGTGCAATGGCCATGACCGCCAAAGCGGACGCTATTCCTTCACCGCGCCCGTCATCGAGGAGACGTAGTGCTCGACGAAGAACGAATAAAGCACCACCACCGGCAGCGAGCCGATCAGCGCGCCCGCCATCAGCGCTCCCCATTCGTAGACGTCTGAGCGGACGAGCTCGGTGAGCACGCCGACTGGCACCGTCTTCTTCTCCGACGACTGGATGAAGGTCAGCGCGTAGATGAATTCGTTCCAGGACAGCGTGAAGGCGAATATGCCGGCCGAGATCAGGCCCGGCACCGAAAGCGGCAGCACGATCTTGGTCAGGATCTGCCAGCGGGTGGCGCCGTCGATAAGCGCGCATTCCTCCAATTCGAAGGGGATCGAACGGAAGTAGCCCATCAACAGCCAGGTGCAGAACGGGATCAGGAAGGTCGGGTAGGTGAGGATCAGCGCGAAGGGCGTGTCGTAGAGACCGAGGTTGAACACCATCACCGACAGCGGGATGAACAGGATCGAGGGCGGCACCAGATAGGCGAGGAAGACGGCAAGGCCGACTTGGCGGGCGCCGGAGAACCGCAGCCGCTCGATCGCATAGGCGGCGAGCACCGCAGCCGCCAGCGACAGGAAGGTGGCCGCCGTCGATATGATCACCGTGTTGAGCAGCCAGCCGGGATAGGAGGTCTCCAGGAGCAAATAGCGTATGTGCTCCAGCGTCGGATGCACGACCCAGAACGGATTGTAGTTCACAGAATCCGTCATCTCGACATTGGGCTTAACCGCCGTGATCGTCATCCAATAGAATGGAAACAGCAGCACGATGAGAAACACCAGCAGCGGCAGATAGACCGTGACCACCCGGCGCGGCAGGCTCTGCAGGTAGCCCATGCCGCCTTCGTCGGTGTCCAGGCGCTCGACTTCTCTGATCGCGGCCATATCAGTCTCCGCCGCCTTGCTGCCACCTGCGCCGTTGCAGGCCGAAATAGCTGAACAGGATCGCCGCCAGCAGGAAGGGGATCATGGCGACCGCGATTGCCGCGCCTTCGCCGAGCTGGCCGCCGGCAATGCCGCGCTGGAAGGACAAGGTCGCCATCAGGTGGGTGGCGTTCACCGGCCCGCCGCGGGTCAGCACATAGATCAGCTGGAAATCGGTGAAGGTGAAGAGCACCGAGAAGGTCATGGTGATGGCGATGATGGGCGTCAAAAGCGGCAGCGTCACATGGCGAAACAACTGCCAGCGGCTGGCGCCGTCCAGCGTGGCGGCTTCATAGAGCGACTGCGGGATGGTCTGCAGGCCGGCAAGCAGCGTGATGGCGACGAACGGGATGCCGCGCCAGACATTGGCCGCGATGACGGAAGCGCGCGCGTTGGTCGGATCGCCAAGGAAGTTGATGCGGTGGTCGATCAGCCCCATCTGCTGCAGCGCCCAGGACAGGATCGAGAACTGCGAATCGTAGATCCACCAGAAGGCGATGGCCGACAGCACCGTAGGCACCACCCAGGGCAGCAGCACCACCGCGCGGAAGAACGACTTGAAGGGCAGCTTCTCGTTGAGGATGAGAGCCAGCCAGAGGCCGAGCACGAATTTCAGGATCGAAGCGCTGACCGTGTAGAGCACGGTGTTGAAGACCGACAGCCAGAACACGCTGTCGCTCCAGAGATATTCATAGTTCTCGACACCGATATAGATGCCGGGCCGGCCGATGCGTGTGTCGGTGAAGCCAAGCCAGACGCCGAGTCCCAGCGGATAGGTGAGAAAGACCAGGAGCAGCGCCGCCGCCGGCAGCATGAAGCCGAGACCAAGAGTGTTCCGGCTCTCGGCAAGTCGCGAAAGCATCGACGGACGCCGCTGAACGGCAACGGATGACACGGCCATGGGCGCGGATTCCTCGCAACATGCGGTGGAGTGGTGGTGGCCGCGTGGTCCTTCCGTGCCCCGGAAGATCCCGACGCGGCCACCCTTGCTTCAGGTGCCCGGCAGGATCAGACGCGATAATAGCGGTTGGCGCGCTTTTCGGCCTCTTCCATCGCCTCTTGCGGCGTCGCCTGTCCCGTCACCGCCTTGGCGAACATGTCGACCAGCACATAATCGGCCATGGTCGCGGCCGAGGCATAGCCGAGCGGCCCGGCATAGCCGTTGGGTCGCAGCGTCGCCGAAGCTTTCGCGTAAGCGGCATTGTTCGGGTCGGCCTTCCACACCGGATTGTTGTCGAAAGCCTTCAGCGTCTGGCAGCAATAGCCGGCCGACGACGTGATCCAGTCCGACATCTGCGGGTCCTCGAACATGAACTGCAGATAGGCTTTGGCCGCATTGGGGTAGGGCGTGTAGTTGAAGATGACGGCCGTGGTCACCTGGAACAGCTCGACCGATTTCCCGACCGGACCGATCGGCAGATTGGTGGTGCGGATGTCCTTGGCTATCTCGGCCAGCTTCGGGTCGTTGTCCTTGTTGACCTTGGCGGTGTTGTAGGCCGAGATGCCGTTGGCGATCACGCTTATTTCGCCGGCCAGGAAGGCGCGGTTGTTGTTGACGTCGAGCCAGCTTTCCGTGCCGGGGATGAAGGTCTTGTAGAGCTCCTGCGCATACTGGATCGCCTTCAGCGTCTCGGGGCTGTTGATCGTCACCTTGCCGGCTTCGTCGACCATCTGGCCGCCATGGCTCCATAGCAGCCAATGCGCATAGTTGTTGCCGTCGCCGACGCCGTGGCCATGGGTGAACCCGGCGGGATGGCCCTTTGCCTTCAGCGCCTTGCACAGGTCGAGGAAACCCGCCGTGTCCTTCGGGAATTCCGAGAAGCCGGCCTCCTTCACCCAGCTTTCGCGATAGACGATGGCGTTGCCGATGGTGGCGAGCGGCAGGCCGAGGAACTTGCCCTCGCGCGTCGCATACTGCTTCGGGCCGTCGTGCCAGCCGCCATACTTCTTGCCGAGATGGTCGCCGAGTTCGGTCACGTCGAGCAGCTTGTCGGGATATTGGTGTGGGTCATCGAACCAGACGAACATCAGGTCGGGACCGGAGCCGACATTGGCGGCGACGGCCGCCTTGGGCCGGATGTCTTCCCAGCTCTCCTTGTCGACGCGCACCTCCACGCCGGTCGCCTCGGTGAACCGCTTCGTATTCTTCAGCCATTGGTCCTCGTCGCCCTGCACGAAAGGCGACCAGCGCAGCAGCCGGAGCTTGGCGCCTTCCTCCGGCTTGTAGGTGAGGCCCTCCTGGGCGAAGGCGCTCGAGCCGACGAAGCGGCTGCCCAAGGCCCCGGCGGCCGCGCCGGCGGTCGTGCGGATCACGTCGCGTCTGGTGAACTTCATGCTCGTCTCCTCCTGTGGGTTTCCTCGTTGCGTGGTCTATGGCGCCGCTTCGATCCGCTGGCCCGTTTCGCCGTGAAACAGATGAATGGGGCCGGGTTCCACCGACAGCCGGATGGTTTCTCCCGGCGCGAAGGAATGGCGTTCGCGGAAATTGGCGACGATATCCTCTCCGCCGGCCGTCCGTCCGATGATCTGCACTTCCGAGCCGGTCGGCTCGATCACCACCACGGTGACCGGAATGCCGTCCTCGGCCAGCCGCAGATGCTCGGGCCGAACGCCGAGCACGACGGCTTCGCCGTTGCCGATCGCGGGTGGTTTCGACAGAGGCACGGAGACGCCACCCGCGCCCCGGAACGACGACGGCGCGCCGTCATTGGCGAATGTGCCCTTGAGCAGGTTCATGGCCGGCGAGCCGATGAAGCTCGCGACGAAGAGGTTGTTCGGCCGGTCGTAGAGCTCGAGCGGCGGCCCGATTTGCTCGACGAGGCCGTCATGCATGACGACGATCTTGTCGGCCATGGTCATGGCCTCGATCTGATCGTGCGTGACATAGATCGTCGTCGTCTTCAGCCGCTGGTGCAGTTCCTTGATCTCGGCGCGCATCTGGACCCTCAGCTTGGCGTCAAGATTGCTGAGCGGCTCGTCGAACAAAAACACCTGCGGATTGCGCACGATCGCCCGGCCCATGGCGACGCGCTGCCGCTGGCCGCCCGAAAGCTGGCGCGGATAACGCGACAGAAGCGGCACCAGCCCGAGGATCTCGGCCGCCCGCTTCACCCCGGCATCGCTCTCCGCCTTGGCCACTCCCTTCAGCATGAGCGAGAACGCCATGTTCTCGGCAACGGTCATGTGCGGATAGAGCGCGTAGTTCTGGAAGACCATGGCCACGTCGCGCTCCTTCGGCGCAACATCGTTGACGACACGGCTGCCGATCGAAATATGGCCGCGGGAGATTTTTTCCAGCCCGGCAATCATCCGCAGAAGCGTCGATTTTCCGCATCCCGACGGCCCGACCAGCGTGACGAACTCGCCGTCCTCTATGTCGACGCTGACGCCGTGCAGGATCTGGGTGGCTCCGAACGACTTGTAGACATCGCCAATCGCGACAGACGCCATCGAACTCCTCCCGATGGTCCCTGCGGGTTTCGCGGGGAGCCGTTTCCAATCAAGGTGTGGCTGAAACGGATGCCGGCAAGCATCCACCACTGGCGTCGGCGACGTTTGCCCCAGCTCCCCCCGGGTCACGCGACTGTGAAACGGTAGCGCTACCAAACCCGCCTGTAAAGCTGCGGCGCATGCCCTTAGACTTTCGTCTCAAAGGACAAATGAGCCAAGCCTGCCGTGAGCTAAGTCAATCCAGGGCCGTGCCGCGTGGCCGCCGATCAGTCGGTGAAGAGCGCTGAATGCGCATTAGCAAGTACTAAGGTGTAGATTTCAACCTAGCCGAGAAAGAGCCGACAGTGCCCGTTTCCGCGCAGACGGGATTGGCAGCTGTCCCATTCGAGATGCGGTAATGCTGATAGCGGTGCTTCCGGTGTGGCCCTGCTGCCACCGCGGGAAGGGCGCGGCCGCTCCTTGGCCGTGTTCACCCGCCGATCAGAAACGCCGCAATCAGCTTCTGCAAGTTCCCGCCCGGACCGAACTCGACCTTGTCGAAGTCGCCGCTGGCCCGGCGCTGCGCCTTGGAAAGCTGGTCGAGATAATTCGTCAGCTCCGCCCTGATCTTGGTGCAGCCGGGGTCGTCGGCAACGGTGAGGCCGGTGCTGAAGGCGACGATCTTGTCCACCATGTCGACGATGCCGGCGCCGTGGACCTTCTCGTGTGCGGCGAGGCCGGCGGCAAACGCGTCCCACCGCGCCTGCACGGCGGGGGCAAGTTTTGCGGCGGGCTTCGGCAACGTGTAGGTGATGATCAGCTTCGGGCGAGCGGTCTTCAGCACGCAGGCGTCGCCTTCAGTCTGATAATCGCGCTGCCAGGTCAGCTTGAAGTTGGTCTGCGCGATTGCCCGCCGCCCGTTGCCGGCCGAGTCCCTGCCGATCACAGGGCCTTTCTCGCCGATCGAGACATAGAGCGCCTCCACGCTCTGTCCTGAGATCGCATAGGTCTCGACCTTCTCGCTCGGCTTCCATTGGGCGAGGGCGGGTGAGGAGAGGAGCAGGGCGGAAAGCAGCAAGACGGATTTCATGAGGACTCGGCAGAATTCCGGGACGAGCCTCCGTGCATAGCGGTTGTCGGGGCAAGAGCAAAGACCGCGCGGCGCTTTCTCCCACAAGGCGGAGACAACGCCGTCGGAACCCGCTCCACCCGTCCGCCGTTTCCTTGTCATCGTTCCGCCCCAGGGAGACAAGGATGACCCGCAACGAGATCATTTCCGTTCTTGGCCCTGTCGACGAGGCCGTCATCGCCGACGTCGCGCTCACCGGCGCCAGCCTCGAGGAATTGCGCGAGGCCTTCGCCTGGATCGGCGCCGACGAGGCGCTGATGAACGAGGGTCGCGCGATGCCGGGCGCCAGGGTAGCGCGGCTGATCGAGATTCTCGAACCGCCCGAGGACGAGGCCGAAGCGCCGAGCGGGACGGAGTAGAGCGCGGTCCTGATCTCGCCTCTCGACGGCCCTCGACGGGGAGATGGCCGCGAAGCCGCCTGAGGGGTCCTCTCACGCAGATAGCGACGTTGTATTCCTCCGCGCAACGCGCCGGCACTTCACGCGCAGCGATCCCTCCATCGCCGTCGGCGGCAGATATTTCGCTCGGTGCACCCCCGCAAGGCCAGGTGATTTCCCCTACTTGCTCCTCCGACACCTCGGGCATAGCTTCTTCTCGCCTTGGGGGAGGAGGCTGCCTTGGATACCAATGTCGTCATTGTCGGCGCGGGACCGGCGGGGCTGGCTGTCGGGGCCTGCCTGAAGCGGGCCGGAGTCGATTTCATCATCCTCGAAAAGGCGAGCGAGCTGGCGCCGGCCTGGCGGCGGCATTACCGGCGGCTGCACCTACACACGGTGAAGTCCTTCTCGTCACTGCCTTTCCTGCCGTTCCCGAAAAGCCACCCACGCTACGTTCCGCGTGAAAAAGTGGTCGCCTATCTCGATGCCTATGCCGCGCGTTTCAGCCTGGAGCCGCGCTTCGGCGTCACGGTGAAATCGATCCGCCGGGCGGGCGAAAAAATCGTGGTCGAGACCGATGCCGGCCCTTTCAACGCCCGCAAGATCGTCATCGCCACCGGCAACAACGCAGAGCCGATAACGCCGGCCTTTGCCGGCATCGAAACCTTCAAGGGAGAGGTGCTGCACAGCGCCGCCTACACCGAGGCCACGCCCTATACGGCCAAGAACGTGCTGGTCGTCGGCATGGGCAACACCGGCGCAGAGATCGCGCTCGATCTTGCCGAGAGCGGCGCGCATCCGACGATCTCGGTGCGCAAGGGCGTCCACATCGTGCCGCGCCAGCTCTTCGGCGTGCCGATCCAGATGGTCGGCATCGCCAGCCGGCCGATGCCGCGGGCGCTGAACGACTGGATGTTCCCGAAAATCCTCGACCTTGCGCTGGGCAGGCTGGAGCGATACGGCATCGTCAGGCCGAAGGAAGGAATCCTCAAGCAGATCGACGCCGGCCGCATTCCGGTCATCGATGTCGGAACTGTAGCAGCGATCAAGGCGGGCACGATCGGCATTCTCCCCGATATCGTCCGCTTCACCGAGGACGGCGCAACATTCGCCGGCGGGCAGGAGCAAAACTTCGACGCCGTAATCTTCGCCACGGGCTACCGTCCTGGCTATCACGGCATCCTGCCGGCGGAGCTGCGGCCGGGGAAGAGTGGAGTGAATCCACGCGCGACGGCGCTGGGTGTCTACCTCGTCGGCTTCTACAATCCGGTCACCGGCCTGCTGCGCGAGATCGGCATCGAGGCGCAGGCGGTGGCGAGGGATATCGCGGGGTGAGGCGTGGCGGAACTGCCGATCTCCCCCTTGAGGGGGAGATGGTCGGAAGACCAGAGGGGTCGCAGCGCCTTACGCGGTCCGCCACGAACACGACGCTGACGATTTACGGGAGACGACCCCCTCTGTCGCCTTCGGCGACATCTCCCCCTCAAGGGAGGAAATCAAGGCGCATAAATCGGGTGGCGCCCGCGCGCGCCCCATGCGAAGCCAGCCTGGCCAAGGAGGGACGCACCCATGCTCACGCTCTACGATTATCTGCCCTCGCAAAATGCCTGGAAGGTTCGTGTCCTGCTTGGCCTGCTCGGCATCGCTTATGAAACCCGGATCGTCTCGATCTTCGAGGGCGAGAGCCGTACGGAGGCCTTCCTGAAGCTCAATCCGGCCGGCGCCGTTCCCGTGCTCGCCGTGGAGAATGGGGCGGCGATCGCCGAATCCAACGCCATCCTCGCTTGCGTCGCGGAGGGGACGCCCTACCTGCCGGCGGACCGGCTCACGCGCGCCAAGGCCATGCAGTGGCTGTTCTTCGAGCAGTACTATGTCGAGCCGGTCATCGGCTCGCTGCGCTTCTGGTCGCTGACCGGGCGGCTGGACCGCAATCAGCCGATGGTGGCCGGCAAGCGTGAGGCGGGCGCCCGCGCGCTTGGCGCTCTCGAGCGCAGCCTGCAGGACACCCCGTTCCTTGTCGGCGGCTCGCTCACCATCGCCGACATCGCCGTCTATGCCTACGGCCATCGCGCCGAGGATTGCGGCTTTTCGCTTGCCGACTATCCGGCGGTCAGCGCCTGGATCGATCGGGTGAGCGGGACGATCGGCTCAGGCTATCCCGTGCATCCCTACAGCATCGACCCGCATTCGGGCGGTTGATGGGCACGAAACGGGGTGCCGCTTCTCAGGCGCTGCCCCGGAATGATGTAGGGTGTTTAAAAAGTATTCATTAGCCATTTGAACTTACCGTCTCGTATTGTTTGTTTGCTATTGCCTGGTCGAAATTGGCGGAGCGCAATAGCGTGCAGGAAGACGACGCGAAGTCATCGGAACAATGGCGGAAGATTGCCCGCTATGCGGTGAGCTGCCCCAGCCCGCACAACACGCAGCCTTTCCGGCTCCGTATCCTAAACGATCGCGAGGCGGAGATCGTGTTCCTGCCGCGGCGTGGACTTTATGTGGCCGACCCGGAGGGTCGCTTCACTTGGCTCACCGCTGGCATCTTTGCCGAGATATGTTCAATCGCAGCGCATGGCCTGGGCTTCGAGCTCGACTGCGCAACCGACTTCTCTCCGATGTACAAGGGTGGCGACACCCAGACGCCCCAGGTCATATCGAGGCTGACGCTGCGCCCGGCGATCGCGCCGATTGCGGATTTCGATCCCCGGCTGATCCTCGACCGCCACACCTCCCGGCTTCCCTATGACGGTCGCGCGATCCCGCAGACGCTGCTTGGCGAGATGCAGGCCGAAGCCCTTCGAACCGGCCATCGCTTCGAGGCGCGCAACGACGCCGAGGCGATCGACTGGGTGATCGAGCTCAATCGCCAGGCGCTTTTCCACGACATGGAGAACGTGCCCATCCGCAAGGAACTGGTGCGGTGGCTGCGTTTCGGCACGCGCGAGGAAGACATCACCGGCGACGGCCTCTCGGCGCGCTGCCTCGGCTTCTCGGCGTTTCTGCTCAAAAGCTTCTTCACCAGGCCTGGCTTCTGGACCCTGCCCGGCATCAAGAGCCTCGTGGGCCTCATCTACGGCCGCAGCATGAAGGGCGTCGGCACCATCGGCTGGCTGCGCGGTCCTTACGTCACCATGGAGGACTGGTTTCGTGCCGGCACGACCATGTTCCGGCTGTGGCTCATCGTTACTCGCCATGGCTATTACTGGCAGCCTTATGGCTCGGTCATCACCTCAGACGAGGCGCGCACCAACATGATCGGCTATTTCAGGATGCCGGACGAAAAAGGAGGCGCCGACATGGTCTGGCTGCTGCTCCGGCTGGGCAAGAGCCAGCCGCCGCCGCTGAGCTACCGGCTCCCCTACGAGGACATCATCCTATGCGGCTGATCAAGCGGGCGGTACGGCCCTTCTTCCTTGCGCTTGTCGCGCTGGTCAACGTCGTCGAGCGGGCATTCGCGTCTTCGCGGCATGCTTACAAGATATTGCTCATTCCCGGCTTCGAGCGGCTGCGCTGGGGCATCGGCGCGTGGCGCGCCTGGGCGAATTTCTATCATGCCTACAGGCGGGTTCCGGCCTATCGAGACTATATCGACCGGCTCGGCGGCAAGCCCGAGATCATGCTCGATCATGTGACGAAGCCCGACCTCAGTTCGATTCCGGAGATGGACAAGGAATCCTACGTCAAGGAATATCCGCAGGAGGAACGTCTGCTGGATGGCAAGCTGCCGTCGATGGGCGTGATGGTCGACGAGTCCTCCGGCAGCAGTGGCATGCCGACCAGCTGGGTGCGCGGCAAGACCGAGCGGATGATCACCAAGCAGATGATGCAGATGACGTTCCTGCGCATCACCGGCGAGGACGAGACCCTGTTCATCCTCAATGCGTTCGCGCTCGGCGCGTGGGCGACAGGCATGAATGTGGCGATCTCGCTGACCGACACGACAATCCTGAAATCGACGGGGCCGAACCTCGATAAGATCGTCAACACCATAAACGAGTTCGGGCCGCGCTTCCGCTATGTTGTGATGGGCTATCCGCCGTTCCTGAAGACGCTGGTCGACGACCCGCGCTTGGACTGGTCGAAATATACCATCGATGCGGCCTTCGGCGGCGAAGGCGTCTCGGAGAGCCTCCGTGGCTATCTCTTGAAGAAATTCCGGCGTGTGATCGGCAGCTACGGCGCCTCCGATCTTGAGGTCAACCTGGCGCTCGAAAGCGAACTCACCATCAACCTGCGCCGCGCGCTGCTCGGCGACGAGCGGCTGCGCAAGGCCATCGTGCGGACGGAATACGGCGTCACGCCGATGATCTTCCAGTACAATCCGCTGGCCTACTACCTGGAGGAGAACGCCAGGGGCGAATTGGTGGCAACCATTTCTCGGCCTTACAACATCTCGCCCAAGATCCGCTATAACATCCACGATCGCGGCCACGTGCTGCGCTTCAGCGAGTTGAAGCGCATCCTGCGCGAAGCCGGGCATAGCAACATTTTGAAGAACAGCGGCCGTATCCTCGACCTGCCTCTTTTGTTCATCTACGGCCGCTCCGATATGTCGATCGAGTATTACGGAGCCAAGGTCACGCCGGACAGCCTGCGAGAGATCCTGTTCGGCCTCGACGTGCTGGCGCCGGTACTGTCGACTTTTCGCCTCATTTCCTACGAAGACGCCGCGCACAACAAGCGCATGGAGGTGGCGGTCGAACTGGTGGAGGGCGCGACGCTGCCGTTTCCCGCCGAGATGTTGCAGGAGACGGTGTTCGAGAAGCTGGCCGCCATGAACGGCGATTTTCTCAACGCCTGGAAGCGGACGGCCACTGCCGACAACATGCCCGAGCTCAGGGTGTTCGCCTTCAACACCGGACCGTTCGAAGGCGGCCAACGCCGACTCAAGAACGAGTACGTCGCCTCGAACATCAAATACGACAAGCTTTGAGAGCCTGGCAGTCGTCGCCGGGCAGCTGTCTCGGCTGCCGGGTTCGTCGAAGCCGCACAGCGGTTTCATCGGCAAAGGACAAAACAGACGTTGCGAGCCGCGCGATGATTCAAGGTCCGAGCCGCGCCGGCGTCAGCAGTAAAGCGGCCTCGTCAGGCAGTGCACACCGCCGGTGGCCTTGGCGATCTCGGTGCCCTTGACTCGCTCGATGGTCACGCCTGCCGCCTGCTCCAGCGTTGCCTTGAGTTCTGCCGGCATGTCGAACGCGAGGTAGCGGCGGTTGCCCAGCGGCAGCAGGTTGCAGCGTTCATGGGCGATGGCGTCGGCCTTGTCGCAGCGCACGATTGAGCAACCGAGCGCTTCGGCATAGGCGAGCGGATTGACGGGGTTGAGCCGCCGGTTCTCATCGATCAGGAAGCCGGCGCCGAACATGCCCGCGGCGGCCAGGATCACCTTGTTGGGCAGCACGGTGAAGCCGGTGTCGAGATGCAGCAACGCCGGATCGTGCGAGAGGCCGATGATGTAGTCGACATGGTCGGGGATGAGATCGAGCGCAAGTTTGATAGCTGCCGCCTTGGTCGTCCTGACGCCGAAGCCGACGAGCAGCACGCGGCGCCCGTCGAACGTCACCGGAAGGACGTCGCCGCCTTCAAGATATTCGTCGTTCTCCAGATGCGTGAGCGGGGCCATGCCGAGCCGCTTCAGCGCATGGCTGACGATCCCGGCCTCGGCAGCCCGGCTGGGCAGAGCAGGGCGTGTGGGTATGAATTTCGCCGGCGCCCAAGGCAGGGTCACTGAACTGTCGCGCATGAAGATCAGATTGGGGTTGACGGATGACTCGGATCGGTACGGCACGTGATCGCCGAGCACGTCCTCGAGGTAGAGCGTCTCGACATGGTTTGCGACCAACGCGGCGAAGGCATCGTACTCGGCATAGAATTCCTCGACATGCGGCAGGTCGAGGAAGTTCAATTCGACCAGCCGCTCCTGCGATAGTGCCCTCAGCGATGAGCCATGCCGCGGATGGTGCATCAGGATGCGTCGCGGCGGGACATGGTACTCGGAAAAATCGTCGACGAGGGCGTGCACGTGAAACCTCTGGTTGCCTCGCGCGGAGGTTAGGGCCGATATCCTCACAAAAGGTTAGATTGGACGCCAGCATGCGGGCGTGTGACTCCCGAGATCACGGCTGAGCCGGAACAGAAGGCCCGGGAGGGCGTTTGCCCAAGGCAGTGTGCTGTTCCGTCGACGAACGGCGCCGGCAGCTCCGGCCTGCTTTCCAGCAAACCGACAATGGAGGCCAGGAATGGTTCGCACCGTCGCTATCGCTATCCTCGCTACCGGCATTGCCAGCCTGCCTGCTATCGCGGCCGAGGAATGGTGGGTCGCCAGGGACGCCGTTTCGAAACAATGCGAGATCGTGCCGAAGAAGCCCGACGGAACGCTTGTCGTCGATCTGGGCAAGAAGAGATACGCCAGCGAGGCCGAGGCCAAGAAGGCGATGGCGGCGCTGGCGGATTGCAATAAGCAGTAGGATCGACCGAGTTGATCTCCCCCTCGAGGAGGGAGATTAGCTGAATGCCTACCGATCCACCATCGACATCGTCCGCTCGTTATAGCGCGGCCCCGATACCTTCTCAGGCGTCAGCGCCATGTCGAGCCCCAGCATCTCGGTGGCGTCGAGCTTGATGTCGGCGGCGGCGACATTCTCCTCCAGATAGGTCTGTCGCCTGGTGCCGGGGATCGGCACGATGTCGATGCCGAATTCCGGCCCCTTGGCCAGCAGCCAGGCGAGCGCCACCTGGCCGGGCTTGACCCCCTTGGCGACGGCGATCTCGCGGACCGTGGAGGCCGCGGCGACATTGGCGTCGAAATTTTCGCCCTGATAGCGCGGGTCGCCGCGCCGGAAATCGCCTTCGGGATAGTCTTCCGCCCGCTTGACGTCGCCGGCGAGAAAACCGCGGCCGAGCGGCGCGAACGGCACCAGGCCGATGCCCAATTCTGCAAGCGCCGGGATGATCTCGGGCTCGAGGTTGCGCTCCCACAGCGAATATTCGCTCTGCAGCGCCGAGACCGGGTGCACGGCATGGGCGCGGCGGATGTTGGAAACCCCCGCCTCCGACAGGCCGAAGAAGCGCACCTTGCCCTCCGCAACCAGCTCGCCGACTGCGCCCGCGACATCCTCCATCGGCACATCAGGATCGACGCGGTGCTGGTAGAGCAGGTCGATGCGGTCGGTCGCGAGCCGCATGAGCGAAGCCTCGACCACGTCGCGGATATGCTCCGGCCGGCTGTCGCGCCCGGTGCCATCCTGCTTGCCGTCGACGATGCGGAAGCCGAATTTTGTCGCGATCGTCACCTCGTCGCGCCGGCCCTTCAGCGCGCGTCCAAGCAGCTCCTCGTTGATGAAAGGCCCGTAGACCTCGGCCGTGTCGAGGAAGGTGCAGCCAAGCTCGATCGCCCGGTGGATCGTCGCGATCGACTCCGCTTCGTCGGCCGGGCCGTAGGATTGGCTCATGCCCATGCAGCCGAGGCCGATGGCCGACACGACGAGCCCCTGGCTGCCGAGTTTCTGCTTGCCGAGGCTCATTCATCTGTCTCCGGTAAGAAATTAGCACCCGCGAAATTATAATGCCGGGACGCGATGCGTCCAGCGCGGCCTCAAGCCATCGGCAGCATTCGGCGCATGATCAGCGAGGCATGGCCGCCGACGCCATGTGCGGTCGGCCGGCGCTCGACCACCTCGAAGCCGTGCTTGCGGTAGAAGGCGATCGCCCGCTCATTGCCCTCGATCACCTCCAGGGCGATGCTTGGAATGCCGGCATGGGCCGCAAGCACCGCGTGCAAGAGGTCGACGGCGAGGCCGCTGCCGAACTCTTCCGGCTCGATATGCAGCCGGTCGAGCATGACATCGCCCCTCTCGTCCATCGCTGCCATCGCATAGCCGGCGATCGAGCCGTCGGTCCGCTCGGCCACGAACGACATCTTGTTGTCGTCGGCGAGCTCTTCGGCGAGCTTGTCGGGCGCATGTTTTTCGTCGGAGAGCCGGGCCACGGTTTCCTCACCCATGATCGGCGAATAGGTCCGCCGCCAGGATCCTCCCAGCAGCCGCGAGACGGCTGGCAGATCGTTCTTCGTCATCGCCCGGATGTGAGACATGTGCTTCCCTCGTTGCACTCCAAGATAGGGCGCGGCGCTCGCGACAGCCAATCTACCCCTTGTTGTGGTGGGAGATGCCCGGCAGGCAGAGGGGGCGCTGTCCCGCCGACGCATCGTAGTTTTTTGTTCGGAAATCCATAGCAACAAAGCGGTGGCCCTTATTGGCTCAAACGCCTCGTTCCTTCCGGTGCCTCTCTGGTCTGGCCTGCCGGCCGTCTCGCCCGCTTGACGGGAGCTTGGCGCTCCGTCGCCCCGCCAAATTGACTCGCCCCCCGCTCTCATTCATCCTTAGAGACTGTTCAGCGCCAGCGTCTACAGAGTGAGCCATGGCCAGTCCCGTCGCCAGAGAAAAATCCCGCCGCGCCGCGGTGAAGAAGGCGCTCGACCGCCACAAGGTCTACGTCACCGCGCAGAGCTTTTCCGGCGGCACCTACAGCGCCCGCGTGCTGGTCGACGGCGAGGCCTATTGGGTCGACGAATTCCGGCTGAGCCAGCTGCGGCAGGGTCTGACGCCGGCCGAGCTGGAATTGACGCCGGCGACCGACGATTGAGTGGAGTGCCTTCGTCATCCCAGGGCGGAGCAGGAGCGAAGCGACGTCGCGGAGACCCTGGGATCCATGCCGTGACCTGGACGCGTCACGACGGTCCAAGTTCTGCTCGGCTGCACTCGGCGGTAAAGGTCACGGCATGGATCCTCGGGTCAAGCCCGAGGATGACGATCGCGCGGGCTCGGGGGCGCGAAGGATCGCGGCCCTTGCCACTGTCGGCTACGCGCTTCGGCACTTAACCCATGCCAGCTCCCCAACTCAAAACCTACCGCGCCAAGCGCGAATTCTCCCGCACCCCTGAACCCGCGGGCGGGCCGGAGGTCGGCGGCGGCAATCGCTTCGTCATCCACAAGCACCACGCCACCGCCGATCACTACGATCTGCGCCTCGAAGTCGGCGGCGTGCTGAAGAGCTGGGCGGTGCCGCGCGGGCCCTCGCTCAATCCGGCCGACAAGCGCCTCGCGGTCGAGACCGAGGATCATCCGATCGAATATATCGACTTCGAGGGCGTCATCCCCGAGGGCGAGTATGGCGGCGGGCCGATGATCGTCTGGGACACCGGCACCTGGGCGCCGATGGAGGATGTCGAAAAGAGCCTGCGCACCGGCGCCTTCAAGTTCCGCCTCGCCGGCCAGAAGCTCAATGGCGGCTGGATGC
>NZ_RZST01000359.1:0-5695 GCF_003997575.1 Mesorhizobium sp. M1A.F.Ca.IN.022.07.1.1 | reverse complement strand
CCTCAAAGTCACCCGCACGGGCGCTTCCACCTACAGCGAGGAAGATTTCGGTGCGGTGCGCTTTGTCCCTTTGATCGGCGAAGAAGGCTGGCAGGAGGACAACCGCATCCGAACCAGCCGTATCTCCCCGCTCTTGCCAGCGCGCAGTCTTCCGCAGATGATTGCCGCAGCGGCCGAACCGCTTCCGGAGTTCGATGATCCCGCCTTTGTGGAGGCCTTCGATCGCTTTGCCGACCGGCGGATCGTGCTGCTCGGCGAAGCGAGCCACGGCACATCCGAGTTCTATCGGGCGCGGGCTTGGATCACCAGAAGACTGATCGAGAAACATGGCTTCACGATCGTCGCCGCTGAAGCCGACTGGCCCGACGCCGCGGCGATCGACCGCTATGTGCACCAGCGCCCACCTTCGCCGCGCGCCGACATGCCTTTCCAGCGGTTTCCCACCTGGATGTGGCGCAACGCGGAATTCGCGGCATTCGTGGAGTGGCTGCGTGCGCACAACGAGCAGATCGAAACACCGGCAAGCCAGGCAGGGTTCTACGGCCTCGATATCTACAATATGAAAGGCTCGATCGCGGCGGTTTTGGAATATCTCGACCGCATCGATCCGGAGGCGGCAAGCATTGCCCGCGAACGCTACGGCTGCCTGACGCCGTGGCAGCACGAACCCGCCACCTATGGCCGGGCGGCGCTAACCCGAGGCTACCGGGAATGCGAGGAGGCGGTGCTGCGGCAATGCCGGGACATGCTGTCGCGTCAGCTCGATCACGCCGGCCAGGACGGCGACGAATTGTTCGATGCCGCGCAGAACGCCCGGCTCATCGCCTCCGCCGAGCACTACTATCGCGTGATGTACTATGGCGGCGCGCAATCCTGGAACCTGCGCGACACGCACATGTTCGACACACTGCAACATGTTATCGAAGCGCGTTCCCCCGATGCCAAGGCCGTGGTCTGGGCGCACAACTCCCATATCGGCGACGCCCGCTTCACGGAGATGGGAATCGTCAGGGACGAAGTGAACATCGGTCAGCTCTGTCGCCAGCGGTTCGGCGACGACGTAGCCCTCATCGGCTTCGGCACGCATGCCGGGACGGTCGCTGCCGCCAGGCATTGGGACGGCGAAATGGAAATCATGTCCGTGCGGCCTTCGCGCGAGGACAGCTACGAGCGGCTTTGCCACGACGCCGGCACCGCTCGTTTCCTGCTCGACCTTGGAGCCGATCCAGCCCTTCATGAACGGCTGACCGAACGTCGGGTAGAACGGTTCATCGGAGTGATCTATCGGCCGGAAACGGAACTGCACAGCCACTATGCCGACGCCTCGCTTGCGCGGCAATTCGATGCCTTCGTCTGGTTCGATGAAACTACCGCCGTGACGCCGCTCGGGCTGGAGCATGTGACGCGCGGTGTCCCCGACACCTACCCCTTCGGGGTGTAGGTGATGGACGGATGCATTCGACATCGCGCTATGCGGAACCTTCGGCGCACAGGTGATGCGGCGAGCGAAGACTACTATTCTTTCACGTAAGCACCAGGCTGGCGGCCGCCTTTGGGCGCTTTTGCATCCTTGGATTGCTTGGGGACCGATGGGCCCGCTCCGGAAGTCTTTTCCGTCGCAGGACCAGGCGTCGCCCGTCCCGGAGGGTTTTGCCCTTCCGACTGATGTGTCTTATCTTCCACCTCGCCCTGTCTGCGGGTGAGCCCAAAGCGATCGTGAGGCTTTTCGTTGCCGGCCGCAGCCTGCGAAAACCGGTCTGAGGGATCCGGATCGGTGTTGGCCGGGTACTTCCTGGCGCCGGTCTCGCGGCGGTTCTCGTCATTGCCCATGACACTCTCCGGGTTGATCTGAGGGATAACCAGATCGTCGGAAGGGCGTTCCCCGACCTGGCCGATAAGGGACGCGGGCAATCGGCTCCATCAGTCCGATGGAACAAACACGCCATCGCCCAATTAGGCAAACAGAGTTCGGTGGCCAAGCGCGGTCCGGTTGCGCCCGATCCGACAGTCGGCGCGGCTTCGGCTCCAAACACGAACAAGCCGGGCGGCTAGCAGCGGACGAAAGGATTTCTGATGCCCCGGATCGTTGCAGTGATCGCGATCGTGGTGATTTTGTTGATAACCGTTTGGGCCTGGATCGGCCGAGAGCCCGAGCGCCCGAGCGGCGGGAGCCAGCAGCCAGCGCCCCACGCGATCGACCAGAACGGCTGAGGCAGGGCCTTTCGATCGGCGACTTGCCGTTCTCACCGCATCGCCGTCTTCGCCGCATTGCGGTCTCGCGCGCCCTGCATGGACCTATCGCTCCGCGGATCGATCAACGTCCGAGCAAAGCCGGCGGCTGTCGCAACAGCCGCGATAGCGAGCAGGTTGAGACGCAGTCAGTGTATGAAGCGGCTTCTCAGCCAGGCAAAAATGCGATTGCCTGTGACAATTCTCCGGACGCGTCCAGCAGCCCAACTGGCCTGCATGGTTGCGCCGGTGTGGCAGCTGCAGACGACTTCATGCAACTGCCAATCGGAGAGTTCAAAGAAGCGTTTGGCTTCCCCATAGGTATCGGACTGCAGGCCCGAGGCCCTCAGCAGCGGGTCTTCGAACGCAACCGTCAGCGGGGATCCAGCCGCCCGCGCCTCTTCCCGCATGCCTGGATAGAGATACTCGGTGCCGGTGAGCGCGGCGAGACAGCGCAACGGATTCCGCTCGAGCAGTTCTGCCCACCTCTCTATCTTTTCAGTCCTTGTCGTGAGCGGCACCAGCGGATTGATATCAGCGACTGCGTGCAGTTGGTCGAGCGTTTGGTGTTTCATGATAGGCTCCCGTCCATACTTGGCTGACCGGCTTGTCCTGGCGGGGTCGGCAGGCCCGCGTCTGAGGTGCGGGCCGATCAGTGTTTCCCACCGATCTCCGGCAGGCGCCAAAAAAGCGGCGCCTGCAAATCATCGAACTGACAGTCGTCCCCAAAGTTCCGGATGAACACGGAATTCATTTGGAATGAGGTTCCGCAGTGCAGGACTGCACGGCGTTTCAGTTGCGAGCCCAGGCTGGACTAAGATGCAGGCGCATTGTCGAATATCTCATATCCAGTGATAGGAACGGGAGCATGGTCCTTTTCAGGCCCCCGCGGTCCTCATTCCGCTGCCGCCTTCTTCCGTTTCGCCTCGTGGAAGTCGATTGACAGCACGATCTTTCCGTTGGCGTCGCGAACCCGGACGGCCCAGCCCTGCTGCCCACCTTCGGCGGCCGTGTCGTCAAGCAAATCAATCGCCGAACGCAGCGCCTCGTCGTGCACGGCCTCCAGGTTCGGGAATTCCACGCCCTTGAGCTGCCGCACGCCATCATGGTCGCGATATTCGAATGTGAAGGGGCTGTCCGGCTTGGCGGGCTCGCTGAAGTCGCGGTTGCGCTCCTGCGCGGACCGGTGTTCCACGGTCTCGAAAACCGCGCACTGCACCATCATCTCTTTGGCGCGATCGATAAGAGCGGTGTCGCCGTACGTCGGCCGTGGATCGGATCCAGCCATTGTGACGGCAATCTTTTCGCCGCCCTCACCGAGAAATTCGACTGTCACCACGCCTTCCGAGTTGGAAACTATTTGGGTCTCAAGAACCTGCATCGGTGCCTCGTCATCTTAGATAACGAAGGTAAAAGCTGCCCAACAGGAAATGTTCGGCCGCGCTCAGCGATTGATAGTTCCCCCTTCCCGGAAACGAGTTCCTGGACAGCAGCGTTTCTACTTCGCGTTCAAGATCCCGTGGGAACACCGACGCCTGACAGATGTTTGGTAGCGAAGGAGCTGTCCGATGACCTCACCGAGCAAGCGAACACCCGCCGAGGGTCGAGGCGAAATGCAGATGGGCATTAGCCGGGACAAGACGCCCGGATTCGACCCTTCTGCCGCCCCGCAGGAAACGGATGCAGAGGCGGGAGGGTCGACGAGTTCCGCCCATCGCGTCGCATCAGATAAACCGAAATTCACCAATCAGGCGAGCTTCGCCGACGCCATGCAGCGCCCCCAGAACACGCCCGGCCTTCAACCGAGCAGGAACGGGCCGGTGCTGGTGATTGCGGCGCTCGTGGTTCTGGCGGGCGCCGCTTTCCTGCTTGCCGCCCGGCTGGGTTGATGGATGCCGGCTCGCCGAGGAAGTGGCGCTCCAACCCGGAACGCCCGATGCAAGGTCTGATAGCTAGGGAGTATGTGCATGCCCATGTTGAAAAAGCTTCTTCGCCATCTTTGGCGACGGAAAATCCAGCCGGCGGCCAATCCATCCCCAGTCGATGCGATCGTGCGGCTGTTGCGTGAAAGCGAGGAACGCAACGGATAGATTTTTGGATCGTGCCCGGTGCGCCCCGGCGCGCGAAATCCTCGAGCTCGTGCTCTTCTGCCACGGACGGTGTTTTAGCCCGCGCTGAGCGTTACCCGAATTCCTCCTCGGCGAAGGCGCCAAGACTCCAGCCTTGTTTGCCTCGGTCTGCAAGCCAGCTTGATGTCGCTCACCGCACAGACAACTGCTATGCCGATTTGCGCCCCGGTGCAGAATTCTTCGTCTTTTTTCGTTTCGGCGCTCCCCTGGACTTCGGGGATTTGGGTTTTGCCCCGGCCTCCGCGCCGAGGCTCTTTTTCAGCGCATCGAATAAATTGACCACATTGGACGGCTTGGGTTCCGCCTTGGCTTTCGGCGCCTTCCTGCCGGCCTTTTTGGCGCGAACCAGTTCCAGCAGTGCCTCCTGATATCGATCTCGGAACTCGGTGGGATCGAACTTGCCCTTCTGCTTATCGATGATGTGCTCAGCCAACCCGATCATCTCGCTGTCGGGCTTTCCCGACTTGATCTCGGCGAAGACGCCGGCGGGCTCGCGCACGGTGTCGCCATAACGCAGGGTGGTCAGCATCATGCCCTTGCCGCGTGATTCGACCACCACCGGGCGTTCCCTCTGATAGAGCACGATGCGAGCGAGCCCGGCCATCTTCTTTTCTGCCAGCGCGTCGCGGATCACCGCAAAGGCCTCTTCCGAGACCTTGTCGGCGGGCGTCACGTAGTAGGGTGCGTCGAGATAGATCTGCTCGATCGACGATTTGTCGACGAAGCCGTCGAGATTGAGCGTGTGCGAGGACTCGATCTGCACCGCCTCGATGTCTTCCTCTTCGATGAAGATGAATTCGTCCTTGCCGACTTCGTAGCCCCTGACCTCGTCGTCTTTATCCAGCGGCTTGCCGCTCTCGGCATCGACATAGATGCGCCGGACCCTGTTGCCGGTCTTGCGATTGAGCACGTGGAAGGAAACCTTCTCGGCATGGGTCACGACGTTCGTCAATTCGACGGCACAGGTGACCAGCGACAGTTTGAGATAACCGCTCCAGGCGGGACGCGGCGCCATGGCGATCTCCTTGGCGACAGGAATGCAGCCGGAACGGCGAACGCACCGCTTCGGTTCCGACGTCGCAGGCCGGCGCATCGCGTCGGCTTCAGCCGGCTGAACCGGGAAGCAGCGCTGAACTTCCCGGCGGGAGAAGCAACGGGAGCTTCCGACAAGGGCCTGGCCCGACATATTCGAGTTGCAGACATCTCGTTCGAAACGTCCGTCCGTCGCGGGATCATTCGGAACAATGGGCCTTCGGGCAAGTTGGATACGGCTCCAACGGCGAATTGATCTGGAACGACCGTGGCGACGCGGAAGATCGACAAGGACAGGCGTGAGC
>NZ_RZST01000358.1:0-5738 GCF_003997575.1 Mesorhizobium sp. M1A.F.Ca.IN.022.07.1.1 | reverse complement strand
AGAAAGCCAGACGGAGGTGGCCTGTGCCGATCAGATGCTGGGTGGCGAGATAGGCGCCGCGATGGTTGTCGGGCGCGATTGCCGGGATGCGGCTCTCGGGCAGGCGGCGCATGGCGAAGACGACCGGCACGCCGGCAGCCTCGATGCGGCGGAAGGCGCCGGGCGTGGTGCCGCGCGCCGGCGAGACGATCAGACCGGCGACGCCCTGTTCCAGCAGCGACTTCAGCACTTCTTCCTGGCGGACCGGATTTTCCGCGGTGTTGGCGATGAAGGGCACGATGCCTGCGGCCTGAAAGACGCGCTCCATGCCAACCGCCAGCTCGGCGAAGAAGGGATTGGTGAGATCGTTGATCACCATGCCGATGACGTTGGAATGCGCCTTGCGCAGGTTGGCGGCGCCGCGGTTGTAGACATAGCCGACATCCTCGATCGCCTTGCGGACCTTGAGCGCGGTCTCAGGCCGGATCAGCCCGCTGCCTTGCAGCACGAGCGATACCGTCGATTTGGACACGCCGGCCTCGCGGGCGATGTCCAGGATCGTCGCCTTGGCCCGGCTGACCATATCCGTGCTTCCTCCGCGTCCGGCGCTAAAATTTATTGGAACGTTCTAAACATTGCGTCAAACCGGAGTCAACTGGGAATCATGTCGATTTCGAAAAATTGATCGATGGCCGGAAATGTATGGGCTTAGGGCCGCAGCGCTGCGTTGGATCGCTTCAGTCGCAGGGATCATAAAGGTTCTTGATTTATTGGAACGTTCCATCTATAGGCTACCACAAAGGGAGATTTCGATGGACATCATCCTGCCTGCGAAGAATGGCGATCGTGTCGGCTACCGGCTGGTCGGCCAACCGGCGCAGCCCAACATCGGCGCGGATTTCCCGCGCCTCGCCTATGCCGCCGCCCATGTCGTCGCCAACCCCTTCGCCATGACCGATCCCTGGTCGCGGCCGGCGGTCGACTGGGACAAGACCATGGCATTCCGTCATCATCTGTGGCGGCTCGGCTTCCGCATCGCCGAGGCGATGGACACCTCGCAGCGCGGCATGGGGTTCGACTGGGCGAGCGCGAAAGAACTGATCCGGCGCTCGATCGCCGAGGCGCGCACGGTGAAAGGCGCCGATCTCGCCTCCGGCGCCGGCACCGACCACCTGACGCCGGCCGCGGCAAGGACGCTCGACGATGTGATCCGAGCCTATGAGGAGCAGTTCGCCTTCATCGAAGGCGAGGGCGGCAAGGCGATCATGATGGCAAGCCGCGCGCTGGCGGCCGCGGCCAAAGGCCCGGACGACTATGCCCGCGTCTACGACCGGATCCTCAGCCAAGCCTCCGGCAAGGTGATCCTGCACTGGCTGGGCGACATGTTCGATCCGGCGCTCAAGGGCTATTGGGGCAGCAACGATTTCGATACCGCCTTGGACACCGTGGTCGCCATCATAGAGCGGCACGCCGACAAGGTCGAAGGCATAAAGATATCACTGCTCGACGCCGGCAAGGAGGTGCTGCTGCGCGACCGCCTGCCTGAAGGCGTGGTGATGTTCACGGGTGACGACTTCAACTATCCGGAGCTGATCGCGGGCGACGGCAAGAGGCACTCGCATGCGCTGCTCGGCATCTTCGATGCCATCGCCCCGGTGGCCAACCCCGCGCTGGCCAGGCTCGCCGAGGGCGACCGGGCCGGCTATGACGCGCTGATGGCGCCGACCGTGCCGCTGTCGCGCAAGATCTTTGAAGCCCCGACGGAATATTACAAGGCAGGCATCGTCTTCATGGCCTGGCTGAATGGCCACCAGGATCATTTCACCATGGTCGGCGGCATGCAGTCGGCACGCGGCGTCTGCCACTACGCCGATGTTTTCCGCCTCGCCGATCAGGCGGGATTGCTGGCCGATCCAGATCTCGCCGTCGCTAGAATGAAAGCGCTGTGCGCCGTCTCGGGCGTCTGAGAGGGATACGCCTCTCGCTTCCCCTGCCGCTGGCGAAGAGCGTAACTTTGATATCGGGCTTGGGCCGGCAGCAGCCGAAATTCAGCTGGAAGGGGTGGGCACCGCCGTCATGGACCATCATTAGGCCGACCGATCGGCAGCAGCGCATGTTCTCGCAGGCCGAGGTCTAGTCTAGATCCCAGTGACTTTGCGAGAAATCCGCTTCAACCGGTGCGGATCGATCTGCGGTTCTGTGTCGATGCTTCTGCCTCGAACGATTGATCACATCTCTCGTTTGGGCGAGGAGCTTCCTGTCGCTCTCGGCTTGAAGAGGGCGCGGGCGTGGATTGTCGGGAATTTGGTCTCGCATGACGCGTCTCCGGTCTTGGTTCAGACGGGAGCGCGGTCGCTGTCTCTCAGCCGCCGGCGTCCTTTGCTAGTTGCCGACCATGAAGGTTAACTTGCGGGCGTCAGATCAGTTGCACGGTGCGTTAGATCTTCTGGGCCTTGCCGGAATATCCAGGCTCGCTCTCGGGCCGATTGCACCGGATCCGTCGCGCTTGTTGCCGTTCGGCATCGACTTCGGCTCGAAGCCGATACCGCTCGGCGCGCAATTTGATGGAATCTATATAGACCTTCCAGAAACGGTCGTCGTCTTCGGCCATTGCAGCCAGTCCCCATTTGGCGTGCAACGGAACGCGTCCGCTTTGGTTCCGGAGTGCGGTTGGAAATCTTCGCCCCGGAGTTTCTGTGCCAATCGGCACATTGGGTTAGCTAAGTTATTGAAAGGATGGTGGGCGTGACAAGGATTGAACTTGTGACCCCTGCAATGTCAATGCAGTGCTCTCCCGCTGAGCTACACGCCCATCCGAAGCCGCGCATACACCATTTTTGGTCCGGCGCGTCAATAGCAGGAACAAGAAAAGAAAGCTCCGTTTTGCCGCAGCGGCGGAAGCGCCGATGCCTAAAGCGCGTCGCGTCGAAACGGGTTCGAGTGACGCGCTTAGATCTTTGTTTTGTGGATGTCGTTTTCCCAGCCGCTGCGCCGTTTTGGACGACATGCGCCGGCCGGAAAAACCCTTTAGGCGGCCTGAAGCATCTTTTCGACCTCGTTGACGAGATCGCGCAGATGGAACGGCTTCGACAGCACCTTGGCGTCCTTGGGCGCCTTGGAATCCGGATTGAGCGCGACGGCAGCGAAGCCGGTGATGAACATGACCTTGAGATCCGGATCGATCTCAGTGGCGCGGCGGGCAAGCTCGATGCCGTCCATCTCCGGCATGACGATGTCGGTCAGAAGCAGCGAAAAAGGCTCTTCGCGCAGCCGCTCATAGGCGCTGGCGCCGTTGTCGAAATCGCTCACCTGATAGCCGGCGCGTTCCAGCGCCTTGACGAGGAACCGGCGCATATCGTCGTCGTCTTCCGCCAGAAGAATGCGTGCCATCGTATCCCGTCCGAATCACCCGCCCCAAGCCTGCCGCCGGGCAAGCCCGTTAACCATCCTGTATATGAGGAGGAGACGGTAAACATCAAGTGAACGTTGGCCTTGTCGCGACCACTTCGACTGTGCGTTTCGCGGGGCTGAAATGCTGGACATGCCGGACGCAAGATGGCAGTTTCGCATCATGATGCAGTGCTTCGTCCTGGTTCGTTCAAATTGAAGACGGCAGCCGAGGATTTTTCGGTCACACCACCCTTCGAAATCCGATCGGGCGCCGAGCAACGCGTAGCTTTCCTGTTCAACTCGCCGCATAGCGGCCGCCATTATCCCGAGCGCTTCCTGGCCATGGTGCGGCTCGACCGCAACGCCATACGCCGGTCGGAGGATTGCTATGTCGATGAGCTGTTCGGCGGCGCCGTCGCGCTCGGCGCGCCGATGCTGGCGGCAAATTTCCCGCGCGCCTATCTCGACGTCAACCGCGAACCGTGGGAACTCGATCCGCGCATGTTCGCGGAGCCGGTGCCGTCCTTCTGCAATATCCGCTCTGCCCGCGTCGCGGGCGGGCTGGGCACCGTGCCGAAGCTGGTGGGGGAGGGGCTCGACATCTATCCCGGGCGTCTGCCGCTCTCCGAGGCCGTGGGACGCATAGAGGCCGTCTACAAGCCCTATCACGAGACGCTGAAGCGGCTCTTGACCAGGACCCACGCCAGGTTCGGCTATGCCGTGCTGATCGACTGCCATTCGATGCCGGCCAGCGTCCGGGTCGGCGACAATGGCGCGCGGCCGGATTTCATCATCGGCGATCGTTTCGGCATTTCCGCCAGCGCGGCTCTAACCGAGAGGGCGATCGGCCTGCTCACCGGAATGGGCTACGCTGTCGCGCATAACAAGCCTTATGCCGGCGGCTTCATAACCGAGCATTACGGGCGGCCGGCGCGTCATCTCCACGCGCTGCAGATCGAGGTCAATCGCGGGCTCTACATGAACGAGCGGACATTCCAGAAATCGGCCGGCTTCGACGCTTTAGCCGACGACCTGACGCGGTTTTCGGCCGAACTGATTTCGATGCCCGGCCATCATTTCCTCGACCTGCCGCTCGCCGCCGAATGACGGTGGCGCTGGGAACCGCAGCTCAAAAAAAGACCGCATCGTTTTCACGACACGGTCGAAGTCTAGGGAGGAAACGCCCAAGGAGGGCATGGACAGGATAAGCTGTCCGAGAACAAAGTATTGTGCGATGCACAAATGTCAATCGACTTCAGGCTTTTTTAATTCAATATGATGTGCAAATCCGGTTTCGGTGCCTGACGTGTGACTTTGAGGCAACAGGCGAGGGCGCCTGACCCGATTTCACGATCCGGTCCGGCAAGAAGACAGCGGCTGCGAGATGGTTGCCGCAACGGGGAGAGTGGGTTGGATATCAGCATCGACTTCATGCGGCGCATCGCGCGTGCCGCCGCCGCCGAGACCTTGCCTCGCTTCCGCAGCCAGGCCGCAGTCGCCAATAAGCTGGCGGAGAGCTTCGATCCGGTGACGGAGGCCGATCGCGAGGCCGAGCGGGCGATCCGGGCGCTTATCTCGGCGGAATATCCCGATCACGGCATCCTCGGCGAGGAGCATGGCAGCGAGAACATTTCGAGCCGGCATGTCTGGGTCATCGACCCGATCGACGGCACACGCGCCTTCGTTTCCGGCCTGCCGGTCTGGGGAACGCTGGTCGGACTGACGATCGACGGCGATGCCGTAGCCGGCCTGATGTCGCAGCCCTTCACCGGCGAGCTGTTCTATGCCAATGCCTCCGGCTCGCATTACGAAGGCCCGGGTGGCCCGCGCAAGCTCGCGACGCGCAAGACGACGGAGCTTTCGCAGGCGACCCTGTTCACCACCACGCCGGCGCTGTTCAAGGGCGCGGCGCGCAACCGCTATGACGCGTTCGAGAAACAGGTGCAGCTCGCCCGCTACGGCACCGACTGCTACGCCTTCGCCATGGTGGCGGCGGGCAGCGTCGATATCGTCGCCGATCCGGGTTTGAAACCCTACGACATCGTGGCGCTGATCCCGATCATCGAGAAGGCGGGCGGCGTCGTCACCACCTTCGAAGGCGGGCCGGCAGAAAACGGCGGCGACATATTGGCGGCGGCGACGCCGGAATTGCACGCCGCGGCAATGGCGGCGCTGCGCGGCTGATCCGCGGCGTCGTTCCGTGATCAGGCAGCGTCGCCGGTTCCCGGAACAAAAGCATCGAAGGCCGCCAGGAGCTGCTCGCGAAAGAGATCCCTCTCTTGCAGGATCTCATGATGCGCGCCGTCGATCATCAACAAAGAGCCGACGCGAAGCCGTCTGGCATAGGATTCGACCGCCTTGGTAGAGAC
>NZ_RZST01000357.1:0-5741 GCF_003997575.1 Mesorhizobium sp. M1A.F.Ca.IN.022.07.1.1 | reverse complement strand
GGTGCGGGGCGGGCAGATGCGGGCTGGGCTTGCGCTAGGGGATGAGCCGCGCCTCTGTCATCAGCCGCATTATTCTGCCGCAGGCGGCGTTGCGCATCCTTCCCTCATACGGTTCGATGCTGGCTATCATCATAAAAGACTCCGCCGTCGCCTCGGTCATTGCGGTTCCTGAATATCTCTACCGCTCGGCGACCATTTCGGCCCAGACTTATCGTCCGATCGAACTCTTCACCGTCGCCATAGTCGTCTATTTGCTGATCATCTTCCCGCATACGCGCGGGGTCGACCTTATCTATCAGCGCGTCGCGAAACTGGGGCGGTCATGACGTTCGACTGGTCTGTACTGTGGGCCTCAATGCCCGCCCTTCTCGACGGCGCTAAGACGACCGTTCTTCTTACCGTTCTGACGATGGCGGTCTCGATTCCGGGCGGCATCTTCATCATGCTGCTGCGGGTGGCGGAACCGCGCTCTCAATGTGGTCGGAAGCTGCAATGTCGAGGTGGCGCGCAATATCCCGCTCATATTGCTCGCCTAATCGGTCTATTATGTCCTCCCCTTGCTGCTCGACGTGCGCCTGCCTCCGTTCGGAGCGGGCTGCTGTCGCTCTCGCTTATCATCTCGGCCTACAATGCCGAGACGTTCCGCGCCGGCGTGAATTCGATCAGCCGCGGTCAGTCCGACGCGGCGCTGGCGCTCGGCATGAGCCGTGCGCAGGTCATGCGAAAGGTGGTTCTTCCGCAGGCCGCACGCCGCGTGCTGCCGATCCTCGCCAATACCTGGGTGTCGCTGTTCAGGACACGACCCTGGTGTCCGTCATCGGCGAGCACGAACTCGCGTTCACAGCGCTTCAGATACGTGCAACCACCTTCCGCGTGCTGGAGATCCTGACCGCGATGGCGGTCATCTACTGGCTGTTGGGTTACCGCACGCCAAGTTCGTCGATTGGCTGCATCGCAAATACGGAGTTGTGGAATGAACGGATCTCCGGACATTGCGGTCCGCCCGAAAGCTAAGGGAAGGCAGCCTATCGTCGTCTATGACGGCGTGGTGAAGAGGTTTGGAGAGTTCACTGCGCTGAATGGCGTGGTCGCCAGGGTCTTTCCGGGCGAGGTGGTTTGCCTGATCGGGCCTTCGGGTTCGGGCAAGTCCACGCTGCTGCGTTGAGGAACAAGCTCGAGACGATTGACGCGGGCCATGTCATCTTCGACGGAAAGCCGTTGCCCGACGAGGAAAGCAAGGCGCGCGTCGTGCGCCGCCGGATGTGTATGGTGTTCCAGAGACCTCGTGAAATGGGGAGGCCGGGATCGACAACGTCGACGTAATCTCGGTGAGGAGTTTTCTTCGCGAAAAACTTGCTTGCATCAGTTCCGCCTGCAGCCAGTTCGTCGTGGCAAACTGAAAACATGCACCGAGGCCAAGCCAGCGCTGTTTTACTGCATTCGGGATAAAGGATTCGCTCCAAGAGGACTCATGCGCGGTGTTAACTTTACCGTGCAGGCCCAGCGAAGGACACGATCGATTGAAGTGGGGCAGGCAGAGAACGAACACGTGAGCTAAGGGGAACCATTAGATGTGTGAACAGAGCAAAGGCGCAAGGAGCAGCAACTTGCCGAAACGTGGGATCCTTAAAGGATTGGCTGCACTCGGAATAGCGGCGATGACAGTCGGCTTCGTGGCGGGGTCCGCGGCAGCGCAGTCGTTGCTTGACAAGATCAAGAATGGAGAAACAATACGGATTGGCTTCTCCAACGAGATACCTTGGGCGTATCCGGGCAAAGACAACGAACCGCTTGGCTATGTCAACGCCATGACCTTGGACATCCTGAAGAAACTAGGCACGACAAAAGTCGAGCCGGTCGTGGGCGAATGGGGGTCGCTCATTCCCGGCCTGCAAGCCGGTCGCTTCGATATAATCACAGGCGGCATGAACATCCTGCCGGAGCGCTGCCGCAATGTGCTTTTCACTGACCCGATCGACAGGGATCCGGGGGCGCTGCTCGTGCGGAAGGGCAACCCCAAAAATGTGCACTCTTTCGATGACGTGCGTGACAAAGGCTTGACCTTCGTCACGGGGGCCGGCTGGGCTTCGGTGCCTATCGCGCAAAAAATCGGTATCGCCGACGACAAGATTCTGCAAGTCGCAGGCCTGCCGGAAGTACAGCAGGCGGTGAAAACCGGTCGCGCTGACGTCGGTTCGGGTGGCTACTATTCTATGAAATCACTCGTCGCCAAGGATGATAGCCTGGAGGTGGCCGATCCGTACACTCCACCCCAGAACATGAAAGAGATCCCGGGTTACGCCGCGATCGCCTTTCCACTGGACCAGCAGGCAGCAGTCGACGCCTTTAACGCAGTGCTGAAAGACTATATCGGCTCCGACGAAATGATGAAGTCGGTTGTCAAATACGGCTATACGAAGACAACCCTGCCCGACAAAGGCGTCACCGCCACCCAACTCTGCAAACGCTGAACGGCCGCGCCTCCCGGCCCTAGCCGAGGAGGCGCCCAGCGTTCGCTGGGCGAAAATCGTTGCGATCGGCTCGGCTATTGGGGGGGTGTTGAATCTCGAGCAGCCTATAGGTCTGGATTGCTGGTCCGGTGTCATCCGCGGTGTGCTTTAAGCTTTCGACCACCGACCATTAAAGTCAGAATCAAGCAGATTTCTGGGCTCTGGGCGACGAACTAGAAGGGCTGTCTAGGGCATGGGAATGCGAGCGGATGTGTTGCGATAAGGGCGGGTTAGTCGATCGACAGAACGCCGGTTTTGTACGGCTGAATTTGGCTCAACACACATTCCAAGCTAAATTTGCACGTCGGTCCGGCTTCCCTTTCTAATATGGTCCGGCATGACCAAACGTTGCTGGGTCTCACAGCCAAATGCTGACAGTACCCATCAATAGCCACAAGGAGGAAAGGCATCGCAATGACTTACATGTCTCCAGGCCGCGACCAGAACGGGGGAGTAGTGCTTTCCGCTCGCACTGGGCAGGTGTTCGCCGGCGCTCCGCTCGGAATATTGTTACTCGATGGAGTTGACTGTCCGTTTATACCAGGAAGCGTCGGCAACGCCAGCACCTGGAGTGTGCCGGTCCGTTACAAGCTGGTTCCGGGAATGAACGAGCATCAGTTGTTCGGGCCGACTCCCGCGGAAGTCACACCGGCAGTGGTGCAGGCCGCAATCGAACTTGCCCGGGAGGGCGCGCAAATGATCACTGCGAACTGCGGGTTTACTATTCACTATCAGGAGGCAGTTCGAGCCTCGGTCGACGTTCCAGTGCTACTGTCCAGCTTATTGCTGGCTCCATTTCTTGAGCGGCTGCTCCCCCGAACAAAGACATTGGGCATCGTGACGGGGGGCAAAGATTACTTCACGCCGGAGCTTCTGTCGGCTTCCGGACTGCTAGAAGCTCCGGATCGGTTCGTGGTTGCCAACATCACTGAGGCGCCCGCGTGGACGGCACTTTGGCGGTATCCTGGCACGCTCGACGTCGCGGGAGTCGAGAGCGAAGTCGTTCGCACAGCGATGGATTTGGTGAGCACTCGACCGGATGTCGGAGCGATACTCCTTGAATGCTCGGACCTGCCTCCCTATGCTGCGGCCGTGCAGCGAGCGACGCGTCTTCCGGTCTTTGATTTTACTTCTATGGTCGAGTTTTTCGCAGCCGGACTCATGCGCAAACCTTTCGACGGATTCTTGTACTAGGGCGCGGTGACCAATCACCTTTACCTCAGCAGGATGGGATCGCGAGTGTGATGAAGCCCATGACTGGCAAGCAGCTCGTGTTAGGGTTACGAGGCGCCGAAAGTTCTCAAGCCTGTGAAGAAGCGCTCAACAGGATGTCGTGAACGTGTTTGGCATCGTAAGCCCGATCGGCGAGCCGGCCCAGCCCCTGGGCACCAAGCCCCGTCTTGCTTGCGCCCTCTTCTGGCGTGCGGGCGTGCACGGAAGACTTGCAGCGTCCACGCACAATCATTCGGAATCCCCATCCTGGCTCAGCTCTGGGAGAGACCAGGAACGACCCCGCGTTCCGGCCGGGTCACGGTACTTGGTCGCCCAGTCGCATCAGTGCTCTCCGGAGTGCCCGCAGAAACTCAATGAGGACTCTCCCTCTAACCGGAGGAGATTAGGGTCTCAGGTCAAGCGCCGCACCAGCAGGATCTCAAGAATGTAGGACAGGGGCACGCTGACCCCAATCACCGAGAACAGCGGCCAGCGCCGGATTGATGCCCCAGCTAACGGTCATCGACCAGCCAAACAGGGCAGCAAGCAGGAAGAATTGACCATTTGCCGCGTTTGGCATCCAGATACTGCCGTAGACGATCGTCACGCCAGTGGCGACAAGGGCGAAAATCGCTCCCAGGAGAAGGCCTGTCGATAGAGTCGACAGGAGAATGATCAGAGTTCCATCGGACATCGCAATACCACCGGCTTTTACAGGGTCAGAGAAATTTGCTGCGGCTTTGGCGCCGCAGGCGTGTCTGCGGACGATGACCGTTATTTCACCAGAGTGTAGACTGGGATGACCTTCAGGGTCCCATTCCGTGTAATACACCTCCTTCGCCTTGTAGTTCTTTTCGGCGACTTCCTGCATCTGCATGATGTAGATGTATTCCACGCGCGCCCCGTTCTTGTCGAACTCAATCGGCAGGCCCGAGGTCGGCTCTTTCATCTTGAGAGCGGAGACGGCGGAGCGGAATTTTTCACGATCGTCGGCGGCCTCGGGCACATTGTCGAGCACCTGCCGGATGACGTGCGCGGTCACATAGCAGAAGTTCTCCAAGTAAGATGGCGGACGGCCGTTCTCCGCGGTGGACTTGGTGACGAAGTCCTTCCCTTCCGGCGTCAGCTTGTCGAGATTGGCGTCGAAGAACGTGCCGTAAAAGGAACCGACACTACGCTTGCCCCAGCTCAACACCTGGTTCGTAGCGAAGTAGGGATGGATGATCTGCTCAGGTTTGATGCCGATATCAAGCAACTGGTTGGTGAGCGTGTTGTCGAAGCCGCCACCGCCCACGGAAACCACGTAATCGGGATTGGCGGCGCGCACCTGAGCCACCTGCACGGTGGCATCATTGGCACCTTGCGGGAACACGATCTCGGGCTCGATCTTCACGCCAGAGAGCGGTGCCTGGTATTTAAGGCCGGCCGCGATGGCGCGCATGAGGGCGAAATCGGAATAGACGAGAGCGATCTTCGCGCCAGGCTTCTGCTTGGCGACGAACTGAGCGATGGCATAGCCCCAGCCGACGGCATTCGGCTCCAGACGGAAGGTATATTTTGTGCCGGGCTGGGTGAGTCGCGGGAAGGCCGCGACCGGCACCAGGTAAGGCACCCTGTTCTGCTCAGCATAACCGTAGAGCGCCAAGCCCGTATCGGAGCTGGTGGGGCCTGTGAGCGCCAACACGTTGCTCTGCGCGCAGCGGCCAGCTTGTGCCGAAGAACGCCCACGGGCCTGTCAGCTCCGTGACGACGCCAATTTTGACGGGCGGCTGCTGGGCAAGAACGCCCGACGGGGCCAGGGCGGCGCAGAGCGCGCCAATGCTACAATAGATCGCTGTGCCTTCTTCCTCATGGCATTTCTCCCCTCATTTGTAAGCTTTGATCCCTCTATTATACCAAAGGCTCTGAGGGCTGACTCTCTAGGGGTTCCCGCCTCGACTGATCCGTGATTCCTTGTTGCGAGGAGGATTCGGGCGATGGGATCAGCGGTGAAGATGCGGACGGACTATTCGGCTGTGG
>NZ_RZST01000356.1:0-5762 GCF_003997575.1 Mesorhizobium sp. M1A.F.Ca.IN.022.07.1.1 | reverse complement strand
GGCATTGACGAGCAGAGCGCGCGCCTCGGCAAGGAAAGCCCTGCCCTCGGCGTTGAGACGGACGCGCTGCTTCGATCGCTCGAAAAGCGTGACGCCGAGTTGCTCCTCGAGGTGCATGATCTGCCGGCTCAAGGGGGACTGCGAGATATGCAACTGCTCGGCGGCGCGGCCGACATTGCCGGCCTCGGCGACGGCGACGAAATAGCGGATCTGCCGCAGGTCGAGCATTCTGCGTCTCTAATGATTTAAGTCCCTCAAGGTCTGATAGTCTTGGACAGTCTGACCAGCCGGCGCGATATCTGCCGCATCAACCGGCCACAA
This sequence comes from Mesorhizobium sp. M1A.F.Ca.IN.022.07.1.1, assembly GCF_003997575.1. Lineage (NCBI taxonomy): Bacteria > Pseudomonadati > Pseudomonadota > Alphaproteobacteria > Hyphomicrobiales > Phyllobacteriaceae > Mesorhizobium > Mesorhizobium sp. M1A.F.Ca.IN.022.07.1.1. Next base: position 5,441 of record NZ_RZST01000356.1, on the reverse strand, counting down.
AGGAGACCGCCATGCAGTTCTTTGCCCTTCTCACCCGCAACACCGAAAAGTTCAGCGATAGCGATTTCGCGCCGCTGCTTCCGGGCGAAGCCGAGCAGCGGCGCACGCTCTATGCGCAAGGCGCCGTGCGCCAGGTCTGGAACCGCGGTGACATCCCCGGCAGCGGCATGATGTTCGAGGCTGCCGACGACAAGGAGGTGCGCGGCCATCTCGCCACCCTGCCCCTAGTCGAGGCCGGAATGATGGACATCGCGGCGATCGTGCCGCTCAATCCCTATCCCGGCTTCGGCCCGAAGCGCTGAGACCGGCATGAAGAGAGGTGCTGCCGCTCACCCGGCAGCACCTATAGACCAAAGATGCGACGCAAAAGGCCCGCTCGCGACGCCCCGGTGTAGCGCTCGGGCAATGGCCGGGTGAGCAGGAACTGGTCGCGCCCTTCGAGGGCGCATCCGATGATGAAGCATCGTGCCAGTTCACGAAGCGATAGCACAGATCTCACGATCAAGCGCGTTGGGTGGCGTCGAGCGATATGAAGGCGCGCCGCCTCATGGGCCGAACTGTTTCGCTTCGCGCGGTCGAACAGTCCAAGGTCGCGGTGCCCGATCACTCCGCCGGCGCCACTCGCAGCGTCGGTCTGCCGGCGCTGAGCCGGTCGAGATAGAGATAGACGACCGGCGTGGTGTAGAGCGTGAGAAGCTGCGAGACGATGAGGCCGCCGACGATCGCGATGCCGAGCGGCTGGCGCAGCTCCGCCCCAGTGCCGGTCTCGAGCGCCAACGGCAAGGCGCCGAGCAAAGCCGCGAAGGTCGTCATCATGATCGGCCGGAAGCGCTGGAGGCTCGCCTTGTGGATGGCTTCTCGCGGCGCAAGCCCTTCCTGGCGCTCGGCCTGCAAGGCCATGTCGATCATCATGATGGCGTTCTTCTTGACGATGCCGATCAACAGGATGATGCCGATCAGCGAGATCACGTCGAATTCCATGCCGGTGACGATGAGCGCGAGCAGCGCGCCGATGCCGGCCGAAGGCAGCGTCGACAGGATGGTGATCGGGTGCACGTAGCTTTCGTAGAGCACGCCGAGCACGACATAGATCGTGGCGAGCGCGGCAGCGATCAGCAGAAGCTCGTTGAGCAGGTTGGAGCGGAAGGCGAGTGCCGTGCCGGCAAGCGAGCCGTGGATCGACACCGGCATTTTCAGCTCCGCCATGGCGCGGTCGATTGCCGCCGAGGCGTCGCCGAGCGTGGCGCCATCGGCAAGGTTGAACGAGATCGTCGTGGCGACGAAGTGGCCCTGGTGGTTGACCGAAAGCGGCGTGGTCGCCGGACCGTAAGTGCTGAAGGCGGCGAGCGGCACCATGGTCTCGGCCGAGGTGCTGACGGCGGCGCCGCTCGAGGCGCTGCCGTGGCCGGTGACGGCGATCGCATTGGTCGCCTGATTCTGCAGCGAGCCCGACAGGCTGCCGGCCAGCGCGTTGGTCTTCTGCGTGCCGCTCGCCGCCGCGCCCGAGGTGCTGACATAGATGCCGTTGAGCGCGCTCGGATCCTGCAGATAGCGCGGCGCGACTTCCATCACCACGTGATATTGGTTGCGGGCGTTGAAGATGGTCGACACCTGGCGCTGGCCGAAGGCGTCGTAAAGCGTGTTGTCGATGCTCGCCGGCGTCAGGCCGAGCCGGGCCGCGCTCTCGCGGTCGACGGTGATGTTGGTTTCGAGCCCGGCCTCGTCGCGGTCCGAATTGACGTCGGTTAGCTCCCGCGCCTGTTTCAGCAATTCGACGAGTTTCGGCGCCCATTCGTCGAGATCCGCGGTCGTATCGGCCTGCAGCGTGTATTGATAGGTGGCGAGGCTCTGGCGGCCGCCGACCCTGATCTCCTGGCGCGGGTTGAGGAAGAGCTGCGCGCCGGGCAATTGCCTGAGCTGCGCGCGCAGCCGCCCCAGCACCGCTTGCAGCGGCGCACGATCGCCCTTCGGCTTCAGGTTGACATAGACAAAGCCGGAGTTGGTCTGGCGGCCGCCGATATAGCCGACGACGTTCGCCACCGCCGGGTCGCTCTTCAGGATCGTCTCCAGCCGCTCGAATTTCTGCCGCATCAATTGGAAGGAAATGGCCTGGTCGGCGCGCAGGCCGCCGATCAGCTCGCCGGTGTCCTGCTGCGGGAAGAAGCCCTTCGGCACGATCGTATAGAGGTAGACGTTGAGCGCGACGGCCGCGATCAGGATGATGAGCATCGCCTCGGCATTGTCGAGCGACCAGGCTAGCGAGCGGCCGTAGCCGGCGCGGACGCGCTCGAAGACGCTTTCGCCGAAGCGGGCGAGGATGGAACGGCGCTCCGACCGGACTGCACCCGCGCGCAAAAAATGGGCGCACATCATCGGCGTCACCGTCAGCGACAGCACCAGCGAAATGGCGATGGCCAGCGACAAGGTCATGGCGAATTCCTGGAACAGGCGGCCGAGTATGCCGCCCATCAACAGAATCGGCAGGAACACGGCGACGAGAGAAGCGCTCATCGACAGAACGGTGAAGCCGACCTCCTGAGCGCCGACCAGCGCCGCCCGGCCGCGCGGCACGCCGTCCTCGATGTGGCGCATGATGTTTTCCAGCACCACGATGGCGTCATCGACGACGAAGCCGGTGGCGATGGTGAGCGCCATCAAGGACAGATTGTCGAGCGTGTAGCCGAGCAGATACATTGCCCCGAAGGTGCCGAGGATCGAGACGACCAGCGCCACGCTCGGGATCAGCGCCGCGCGCCAGTCGCGCAAAAAGCAGAACACCACGAAGACGACCAGCAGCACCGCCAGCACCAGCGTCAGCTCGGTGTCGCGCAGCGAGCCGCGGATGGTGAGGCTGCTGTCGGACGCGATGCTGAGGCGCGCATCCGCCGGCACAGAAGCCTGCAGCGTCGGGATCAGCGCGCGCACGCGGTGGACCGTGTCGATGATGTTGGCGTTGGGCTCGCGATAGAGCACCAAAAGCACGGCCGGCACGCCATTGGCGAGACCGAGATTGCGCACGTCCTCGACCGAGTCCTCGACATCTGCGATGTCGGCGAGGCGCACCGCCGCACTGTTGCGCCAGGCGATCACCAGGTCGCGATAGTCGGCGGCATGGCTCGCCTGGTCGTTGGTGTAGAGCTGGTAGCGGAGCGCGCCGTCCTCCTCGAAGCCCTTCGGACTGCGGGCATTGGCCGAGGCAAGTGCGGCGCGCACATCCTCCAGGCCGATGCCGTAATGGAACAGCGCCCCCGGATTGAGCTCCACCCGAACGGCGGGCAGCGACGAGCCGCCGAGGTCGACATTGCCGACACCCTCGACCTGGGACAGGCGCTGCTGCAGCACGGTCGCGGCGGCATCGTAGAGCTGACCGGGTGTGAGTGTGCGCGAGGTCAGCGCCAGGATCATCACCGGTGCGTCGGCGGGATTGTATTTGCGGTAGGTCGGGTTGCTGCGCAGGTCGGACGGGAGGTCGGCGCGCGCGGCGTTGATGGCGGCTTGAACATCGCGCGCGGCGCCGTTGATGTCCCGATCGAGGTCGAATTGCAGCACAACATTGGTCGAGCCGGTGCCGGAGCGCGACGTCATCTCGGAAACCCCGGCGATCTGGCCGAGATGCCGTTCGAGCGGCGCCGCGACATCGGTCGACATCGTGTCGGGGCTGGCGCCCGGCATCGAAGCCTGCACCGAGATGGTCGGGAAATCCACCTTGGGCAGCGGCGCGACGGGAAGATTGACGTATGCGATCAGGCCCGCCGCCGCCAATCCGATGGCCAGCAGCGTCGTGGCGACCGGCCTGGCGATGAAGGGCGCGGAGAGATTCACGGCGTGAGCCCGCCGGCCGGCGCTCTCGCTTCACGCGCCCCCGACCGCGTCAGTCTATCGAAGGCAAGGTAGATCACCGGCGTGGTGAAGAGCGTCAGCACCTGGCTGACGATCAGCCCGCCAACGATGGTGATGCCGAGCGGCTGGTGCAATTCCGAGCCGGCAAGGCCGCCGAGCAGGAGCGGGAGCGCCCCGAACAGCGCGGCCATCGTCGTCATCAGGATCGGCCGCAACCGCAGCAAGCAGGCTTCATAAATCGCCTCGCGCGGGTCCAGCCCCTGCAGGCGCTCGGCCTGCAGGGCGAAGTCGATCATCATGATGGCGTTCTTCTTGACGATGCCGACCAAGAGCACGATGCCGATGATGCCGATCACGTCGAGATCGTGGCCGGCGAGCATCAGCGCCACCAGCGCGCCCACGGTTGCCGAGGGCAGCGTCGAGAGGATCGTCAGCGGGTGGATGAAGCTCTCATAAAGCACGCCAAGCACGACATAGACGGTGGCGACTGCCGCGAGCAGCAGCAGCAGCTCGTTGGAGAGCGAGCTTTGCAAGGCAAGCGCGGCGCCTTGGAAGCCGGTGACCAGGCCGGCGGGCGGCTGCATGTCATGTTCCGCCTTGCTGATCGCCGCGGTGGCGTCGCCGAGCGAGATGCCGGGCGCGAGATTGAAGGAGATGGTCGCGGCCGGGAACTGGGCAAGGTGGTTCACCAGCAGCGGCGCCTGCCGGACAGTGATGCTGGCGACCGCCGATAGCGGCACCTGGCCGGAACCGGAGGACGGCAGGTAGATCGAGCCGAGCGAAGCCGGCGTCTGTCCCACCGAGGGGTCGGCTTCAAGGATGACGCGGTATTCGTTCGACTGGGTGAAGATGGTCGAGATGATCCGCTGGCCGAAGGCATCGTAGAGCGCGTTGTCGACGGTCGCTGGCGTAATCCCGAAGCGTGCCGCCGTCGCTCGGTCGATGGTGATGTCGACCGCAAGCCCGCTCTGCTGGCTGTCGCTGGCTACGTCGGCGAGTTCGGGAAGTGCCACCAGCCTGTCGGTGAGCTTTGATGTCCACGTCGCCAGCTCGGCCGGATCCGAATCCTGCAGAACGTATTGGTACTGCGACGCGCTGGAGGTGGAGTCCACGCTCAGGTCCTGCACCGGCTGCATGTGCAGCGCGATGCCGGTCACGACGTCGGTCTCCCGAGCCAGCCGCCGGATGATCGCGCTGGCATCGGCCGCGCGCTCGTCGCGCGGCTTGAGATTGATCAGCATGTGGCCGCTGTTGGCGGTCATGTTCTGGCCGTCGACGCCGATGAAGGACGACAGGCTCGCGACATCCGGGTCCTTGAGGATGACATCGGCGAGCGCCTGCTGGTGCGCTGCCATGTCGGCGTAGGAGGCCGAGCCCGCGGCCTCGGTGACCGCCGAAATCGCGCCGGTGTCCTGAACCGGGAAGAAGCCTTTCGGGATGACAACATAGAGATAAACGGTGAGCGCAAGCGTGGCTGCGGCGACCAGCAGCGTCAGCGCCTGACGGTCGAGCACCCACCGCAAGGCGGCGGCATAGCCATTCGCGACAGCGTCGAAGCCGGCCTCGGCGCCGCGCGCCAGCGCGCCCTGCCTGCGTTCGGA
>NZ_RZST01000355.1:0-5782 GCF_003997575.1 Mesorhizobium sp. M1A.F.Ca.IN.022.07.1.1 | reverse complement strand
GGCACCCGCCGCAACCGAGGCCGCGCCGTCGCGTGCCATGGCATCCGGGTCGAGCGGCAGGGCGGGGTGGAAATCCGCGCCGCGGGCGCCGTTGATGCAGGCCTGGACGATCATGGCGGTCGATCCTGTTCAGGCGGAGTCTAGCGCAGGGGAGCATAGACGGGAAACGGAACCTGCGGGCAGGATCTTATCGACGCCGCGATCCTTCGCCGTAGAACTCGACTTTGGGCAATTGGCGGCGTGGAACGCCTTACCCCAAATGCTCCTTCCTCAACCTCTTCTTCATCCGCTCCAGCGCCGGCTGGCCACCTGCCGCTAGTTCCTTGGAAACCCGCGCCAAATCCTCATCCGCCTTTCGATATTTGCTGCCCCAAGCGCCAAGCGTGGCGAGTATCGGCAAAAGGTCGATGCCGGCCTCGGTCAGCCGGTAGATCGCTTTCAGCCTGTGGGTCGGGTCGTCGCTGCGGGTGAGGACGCCTTCGTCGACCAGGGTCTGCAGCCGCTCGGCGAGCGTGCGCGACGAGATGCCTTCGTCCGACTGCAGGAACTCGCGAAAATGCCTTTTCCCGGCGAAGGCCAGGTCGCGGATGATGAGCAGCGTCCAGCGGTCGCCGATGAGCTCGAGCGACAGGCTGATCGGGCAGCCGGACCTTTCCTTGGTCGACATGAAATTAGTTCCATTTGTAAATCACTTTTCAATTGACATCATTCCATTCGCGCGTCAAATGATTTCAAAAGTAAACCGTGGTTGGAGATGCGAGAGGACCGCGCAATGAAAAAGCTCATCCTGCAAATGCAGATGTCGGTCGACGGCTTCGTCGGCGCCGACGAGAACCGTCGTTGGCAGCTTTGGGAATGGGGCGACGAGAGCGACTGGGACGACGAGCTCAAGCAGGACTTCAATGCCGTGTTCGCAACCGTCGACACGATTCTGCTCAGCCGCAAGATGGCCGAGGAGGGCTACCTCAATCACTGGGGCAATGCGGCGAGGAAATTTCCGCGAGACCGTTTCTATGCCTTCGCCCAGCGTATCGTGACAGCTGACAAGGTGGTGCTGAGCGACAGGCTGAAGGCGTCGCGGTGGGAGCGTACCAGGGTCGCGAGCGGCGATCTGCCGCGCGAGATCAATGCGCTGAAGGCGGGCGAGGGCGGCGACATTGCCGTGTTCGGCGGCGCCGGCTTCGCCTCGGCGCTGATCGCCGCCGGGCTGGTCGACGAGTTCCAGCTCTTCATCAACCCGGCGGTGCTGGGTGCCGGCCGTCGCATCTTCGACCAGGCGGGCTTCGCCAAGCTGAAGCTCACCGGCTCGAAGGCCTATGCCTGCGGCATGGTGGTGAACCGCTACGCGCCGGCCGGGTGAGGCACTTGAATCAATCTGGCAGCACGCCGTCTCAACCGCTTGTTCGCTTGTCGTTTCCCGGCGAATTGCGAACCGTCAGTGCCATGCCTTATTCGCCTGGATGCGACGCCAGCGCGTTGGTTTCCCGATACCCCGCTTCATCGTTGGCCGCGGCGGCGAACCGCCGGGCTTCGTGCGACGTGAGACCGATGAGCGCGCGCCCGGCATGTTCGGCGGGCTTGTCATTGGCGATGTCGAACACCGCCCAACTATGATGAGGCGGTTCTTGCACCGCTACGAATCTCATTTGAGCCCCCGCTCTAACGAGATGCTAATGTAGCAGATGCTTTCTGTCGGTCTGTGACGGAAGCCACACAAACAAGACGCGTCCACCGATTATTTCGGCCGGGGAAGTCCGCGGTGAGCTTTTAGCCGCCCTACTGCCCGGCCTGGTCCGCGTCGGTCAGCGTGCCGAGGAAAGCGACGATGTCGTCGATCTCGGCGTCGGTCAGCGCCGGCTTCTCGCCTGGTTTCCTGCCGTTGAAGGGCGGGTCGGTCTTGAGGTTTCCCCGATAGGCCTTTGGCAGATCGTCGAATTTCTCGACCGTGCCATCCGCGTTCTTCGGATACCAGCGCCCCGGATCTGTGTCGCGAGTGACGTAGAAGGCGACAGCCTCGCGCAGCGAGTGGACATAGCCGTTGTGGAAGAAGCTTTTGCGCAGCGCGACATTGCGCAGGGTCGGCGTCTTGAACAGGCCGCAATACTCGCTCCGGCCCTTGAAGTCGGCCCGCAGCGGCCCGCACAGCCCGAGGTCGAGATAATTGGGATCGGCGTTGGCCGGGATCGCCTGGTTGCGCGGCACGGCGATGGCGATCAGGCCGTAATCGGTGAATTGCGGCGGCTCGCCGTCATTTGCCGGCTCGCTCAGATGGCAGCTCGCGCAATTGCCTTTGGTTGCGTCCTCGAACAGCGCACGGCCGCGCAACTCCTGCGCGGTCAACTGCGCCTTGCCGGCAAGGAAGGCGTCGTAGCGGCTGGAATAGGGGTAGAAATCGGCGCTGCTCTGCTCGAAGGTGCCGAGCGCCTCGACCGCCGCGTCGAAGGCATCCTGCTGATGGTCGAAAATATCCGCGCCGAACGCCGCCTTGAACGCGTCGGCATAGGGCGCTTTGCGCAAGGCGGTGACCACGGCGGCTTCATCCTTGTTGCCCATCTCGAACGGCGACAGCAGCGGGATCCTCGCCTGGTCCTTGCCGTGGTCGGCGCGCCCGTCCCAAGTCAATCCGCCGGTCGGGCCATTGTCGACGCTTTCGTCGCCCTCGTCCTCGGAATCGTAGAAATGCTCGGTGAAGGCGGGCGCCGCCTGCAGGTAGCGCAGCGACGGCACCGCGCGCAGGCCAGGCCGGTCGAGGTTCGGCCCCCCCATCTCGACCGGCGCGGTGGAGGCCGGACCGAAGGCGTGGTTGGGATCGTGGCAGGACGAGCAGGCCTGTCTGCCCGAAGCCGACAGCGATGGGTCGAAGAACATTTTTCGCCCGATTGCTGTCAGTGCTTCGGCGCGTGCGAAGGCTTGCGTGCGCGACATCGGGCCAGGATGGACGCCATCTGCCGGCTGGCCGGCGGCGGGCCAAAGAACAGCGACGGCGAGAGCGGCGTGCGTGGCAAATTTCCGTGGTGTCATGACCCTCAATCCCGTTTGCCATTGGCCCGGCAGCGCGGTGCCGCGGATTGTTGACTGGCGGAGGCAAATTGCCAAGCCGGAACGCGGCAGATCAGCCCTTCCACGGACCACCTCGCACGAAGAAAACCGCAGCTACACCCTGGATGGTTGCCGAGATAAATTCCCGTCCGCTATCAATGGCCTCCAAACCCGGACGAAGGACTTTCGATGAGCGAGCTGAAGATCAGAACCCGTGCTACCGGCGCCTGCGCCGTGCTGCCGCCGGGCGGCTTGCCGGCGGTAACGACGCCGACCGGCGGCACGGTCGACGTGGTGACTGCGGTCAGCGCGCCGGGCTTCAACCCGCTCGACCTGCTCTATGCCTCCTTGGCCGCCTGCATGGTGCTGAGCGCCCGCATCGCCGCCACCCGCCTCGGCGTCGCCGACCGGCTTGGCGAGGTGAGGGCGGATGTCGGCGGCGAGAAGGCGAAGGACGAGCCGTCGCGGGTGGAAAGGTTCAATGTCCGGTTGGAGATTGCCGGCGACCTCGACGCCGCGACCAAGCAGTGCATCGTCGAGGATGCCGAGACGATCTGCACCGTCTCCAACACGCTGCGCGGCGCGCCGGCGCTGCACGCGACGCTGGGGTGAGGGGCCGTGGCGCATCTCTCTGCGATCGACTATGCGACCGCCTCCGACGAAATCCGCGTCGAGCATGACCGGGAGCTTGCGCTGCGCGGCCGCATGACCAACATGAAGCGCATCCTGCTTCACTCGCCGGCCGCGCACCGCATCTATGCCGAATGGTTCACGCTGCGCGATCTCCTGGGTCCGACGCTCGAAGACCGGGCGATCTGGCTGTTTTCGAAGGTGATCGCCGAGACGATGCGCGCCGAGATCCCGGTCACCTTCTTCCGCCGCGCGCTGATCGACTCCGGCCTCGATCCGGACGCGATCGAACCCAGCCCGGACGAAGCGCTGCTGATGTCCTTCGGCAGGGCGCTCGCCGCCGACGCCAATGCCGTTGCCGACGAGACCTGGGCCGCGCTGAAGGCGCGCTACGACGAAACGCTGCTCGTCAACCTCGTCGCCTTCGCCGGCATCATGGTGGCGACCTGCGTCTTCACCAATGGAGTGAAGGTGGATCTCGATCCGGAACTGGAGGGGTACCGCCGGAACGCTTGAGGTGAAGGACCCCGGGGCTGGCCGTTGCCTTGCTCTGCCTGCTGCGCATAGACTGAGGCCGGGAACGGGCGATCGGGGGGACCTCGATGCGTTGGCGTGTGGGCTTGCTTGTGTTGGCAGCAGCGCTGCTGGCCGGATGTGTCGCCAATGATGTCGAGCCCATCAACACCCATGTGACGCAAGTCGGGCCTGGCTCGCCGGACTACATTCCCGATGCTCCCGCCGACGGGTCGACCGTGGTCGCGCTGTCCTTCTCTGGCGGCGGCACGCGCGCCACCGCCTTCAGCTATGGCGTGCTTCAGGCGCTCGACGATGTCATGGTCGGCAGCGGCGGGCGAGCGCATACGCTGATCGACGACGTGCGCGTCGTCGGCGGCGTTTCTGGCGGTGCGGTGACGGCGGCCTATCTCGGCTACAAAGGGCGTGGTTACCGCGAGCTTCGCGAGCGCTTCTTGCTGCGCGATGCCGAGAGCTCGCTGCACACCGCCAAGCTCGAACCCGGCAAGGATTTCACCGGCGGCGAATTCGTGCTGACCGAGCAGCGCCCGCGCATGCAGAGCCGCGCCGAGGTGGTGCCGCTCAAGCGCGGCGACGCGGTGATCTTCGCCGTGCACAACCGGCCCGTGGAGGGCACGCGAGGTTACTATCGCGTCAACCTGCGCCACGGCGTCAGCCGCCTGCGCTCGGGCAGGCGACATACGCTCGGTATCATCTTCCACGACGCGAGGTGACACCCCTCCGAGGCGGCTTTTCTCGGCTCTACGTTCCAGGCCGCCGATAACGGATCGCTTTCGCCCTGCTTAGCGCGTCCATCGTCTCCTCGACGCTGAGGAGGACGGTGGTCTCGCAGGAGCTGAGTGCCCCTCCGGCACCGATGGCGAGCACGACGGACGCCATCGAAACATTGTCCGGCGCCTCCCACAGGTTCCACCCGTCGTGTTCGCCGAACGCGTACCAGAACCCGTGCAGCTTTCCGCCGACCGATTCTATGTATGAGCTGGCTGCCTTGCGGCGATCCTCGGGGTTTTCGATCATTCGCGCCCAGGTCTCGGGCGTGTAGCTGAAGCGCGTCAGGTACATGGCCATGGTTGACCTCCCTTGCCAGAGCCTATCAAGTGGTTGGCTCCAGCACTAAGCGCTCGATCGGTCGGCGACGCCAATCAATTTCACCGCGGCTGGGTTCTGCCTCGAAGGAATAGCCGAGCGCGCGGATGCGGCGCTTCTGCCTCTTCCCTCCGCAGCCTCATTCGCGTATGCCCCGGGCAAATCCCGCCATCTCAGCGCAGTTTCCCGGACCGCCCCATGATCCGTCTCGAAAATATCGGCAAGCAGAACGGCCGTCAGATCGTCTTCATCGAAGCCTCGGCCGCCCTGCAGAAGGGCGAGAAGGTCGGCCTCGTCGGCCCGAACGGCGCCGGCAAGACGACGCTCTTCCGCATGATCATCGGCCAGGAGCAGCCGGACGAAGGCCAAGTCTCAGTCGATCGCGGCGTTACCATCGGCTATTTCAGCCAGGATGTCGGTGACATGGAGGGGATGAGCGCCGTCGCCGAGGTGATGGAAGGCGCCGGCCCGGTGAGCGCCGTCGCAGCCGAGA
>NZ_RZST01000354.1:0-5801 GCF_003997575.1 Mesorhizobium sp. M1A.F.Ca.IN.022.07.1.1 | reverse complement strand
CTACTTATGCGACCAGGTTTGGCGCCTGATGAGCGGCTGTCCGTACATCGTCGCCGGGTTGCGCCGTGCCGGGTTCACCGGCGGCTGGCTGAACGATGTGTAGTGCTTCTTCGACATGAGTGCCGCTTTCCGCGCATCTCTCCACCACTGTTGCCGCACAACTGAAATGCGCGGGTTTGCCTGGAGGTTTCGCTGCAGCCGGGTTCGATCGGATTTGACACAGGTCAAAGCGCATTTGGCCCGAGCAGGCGATCATGCCATGAGGTGAGAGCTTGGAAGACGTGCTGTGCTTGGACGATCTTTGCAGATTTGGCAGCAAGACCATCGGACCGCAACCGGTACCTTGGATGTGATCATGCGTGCTTTCGGGCTTGCTCTTTTCCTGTTGCTAACACCCTCGGGCCAGGCGCAGGCGCACGAGTTCGGTGCGTCACAAGGTATTTCGTTAGCCAAGATCTTTCCATCTATCGCAGACTGCGAAGCAGATCGGATGTCCTCGACGACGACCGTTCCGTCCGCATCCGCTCCGGATGGTTCAGGCTGTGACGGCGCAGCCCACGCCAATTGCGGTCTGTGCGCCGGTGGCCATTGTTTCGCATGTTCGGCTGCAATTCTTGCGACCGCTTCGGACATCGGCCTAGTACCGGAGCCTTATGCTCTGGCGTTCCTCGACCAATCAGGCTTCGCGCTGACCAAGCCTGACGCAGCCTTTCGGCCTCCTCGTTCCGTTCTCTGACGACCTGCTCGGCGGGCAAATCTCACGCTCGCCGGCCCAGGCCGCTCTCTGTGCTGGGCCAACGCTGGCTCCGGTCGCGAACGTGTTACGAGGAGAAAACCCATGAACGTGCGGACAGAAGCCGCAATCCCTGACCACCGGTCTGGTGGCTTGGCCGTGGACTCGCTCACCCTCCGCATTGGAGGGATGACCTGCGCCCACTGCCCGCCAGCGGTCGAGGAGGCCATTCGAGCGGTCAAAGGGGTCCTAGCCGCCTCGGTGAACCTCGCCACACAGACGGCGAAGGTCGACTACGACCCGGCCCAGGCGAAGGTCGCAGAAATCCTGCGGGCCATCCGCTCCATCGGCTATGCGGCCGGCACGGCGACGATGCGCATACCCATCAAGAACATGCATTGCACCTCATGCGTCATTCGCGTCGAACTGGCGCTGAAGATGACCCCGGGCGTGATCGCAGCCCGTGCCAGCCTCGCGCCCAACGCAGTCGACATCGAGTATCAGCCGGAACGCACCGATTTCCAGGAACTGAGGAGGTCGATCGAATCCTCAGGCTACAAGGTCGCCGAGCCGAAGGTGAAACCCTCGGACGAGACCCAGGATCCAGCCGAGGCGACGAACGAGCAGGAATACCGCAGCCTCATGTGGAGGTTCTGGCTGGCCGCCGTCATCTCCCTCCCGGTGATGGCGTTCAGCTATCCCAATCTCATTCCGGGGCTGCGCGATTGGATGCCCATGGGCAGCGATACGCGCCGGGTCGTTTGGACGTTGCTCGGCGTGCTGAGCCTGCCCGTCCTGCTCTGGTCGGGATCGCAGTTCTTTGTCGGCATGTGGGACGCGCTGAAGCACCGCGCGGCCAACATGCATACGCTCATCTCAATAGGCATCACGGCGGCCTTCCTCTATTCGGTCGTGGCGGTCGCATGGCCCGGGATCTTTCCCGAAATGGCGCTGGCCGAAGTCTTCTGGGACGTGACCGACGTCGTCGTGGCGCTGGTCGTGCTGGGTCTCGCCCTCGAGATCAAGGCCAAGGGCCGGACCTCGCAGGCGATCAAGAAGCTGATAGGGCTGCAGGCGAAGACGGCAAGAGTCGTGCGCGACGGCGAGGAAATCGACCTCCCCGTTGAAGAAGTGCTGGTCAGCGACACGGTCATTGTCCGTCCGGGCGAAAAGATCCCGGTCGACGGCAAGGTGAGTGCCGGATCGAGCGCGGTCGACGAGTCGATGATCACGGGCGAATCCATGCCGGTCGAGAAGCAGACCGGTGACGAGGTCATCGGCGGCACGCTCAACAAAACCGGCAGCTTCCGCTTCACCGCGACGAAGGTCGGCAAGGACACGGCACTCGCAAGCATCATCCGCATGGTGAAGGACGCGCAGGGGTCAAAGGCGCCGATCCAGCGCGTCGTCGATACCGTGTCGGGCTATTTCGTGCCCTCGGTCATGATCATCGCAATCCTGGCGGCCGTGGCCTGGTACGATTTCGGGCCTGAGCCACGGCTGATCTATGCCACGGTCATCCTGGTCACCACGCTGATCATCGCCTGTCCCTGCGCGCTCGGCCTCGCAACGCCAACCTCGCTCACCGTCGGCATCGGCAAGGGAGCTGAAAACGGCATCCTGATCCGCTCCGGCGACGCATTGCAGGCGGCCGAGAAACTCGATGCGATCATCCTCGACAAGACGGGCACGATCACCAGGGGTGAACCGGCGCTGACCGACGTCGTCGTCACGCCAGGCCACCAAGAGACCGCCGTCCTGCGGCTCACCGCCTCCCTGGAGCGGGGCTCCGAGCATCCGCTGGCCTCGGCCATCGTGAAGGGTGCCGAGGCGCGGAAGATCGAGCTGGTCGACGCTGAAGGTTTCGCTGCCGTCCCGGGCCACGGCGTCAGTGGTCGCATCGACGGCCATGACGTGCTGTTTGGCAACGCCAAGCTCATGCGCGACCGAGGTGTTCCCGCAGACGTGCTGCTGCCGCAATGGGAGCGTCTCGCCAACGAAGGCAAGACCCCGATGTACGTTGCGGTCGATGGGCAAGCGGCCGGGCTGATCGCGGTCGCCGACACCGTCAAGCCGGACTCCAGGGCGGCGATCGAAATCCTAAAAGGACTGGGCATTGAGGTCGTCATGCTGACCGGCGACAACGAGCGCACGGGTCGGGCGATCGCCCGCGAAGTCGGCATCGATCGCGTGCTGGCGGAAGTGCTTCCGGACGACAAGGCGCACGAGGTGCAGAAGCTACAGCTCGAAGGCAGGTCTGTCGGCATGGTCGGCGACGGCGTCAATGACGCGCCGGCGCTCGCCCAGGCCGATGTCGGCTTCGCCATCGGCACCGGAACCGACGTCGCCATCGAGGCGAGCGATGTGACGCTTATCAGGGGCAGCCTGACGGGCGTCGTCACGGCGATCGAGATCAGCCGGGCGACGATGCGCAACGTCCGGCAGAATCTCGTCGGCGCCTTTGGCTACAACGCGCTGGGCATCCCGGTCGCGACCGGCCTACTCTATCCGTTCATAGGGCTTCTGCTCTCTCCCCTCATCGCAGCCGCCGCCATGGCGTTCAGCTCGGTGACCGTGGTCACCAATGCCAATCGTTTGCGCTTCTTTCAGCCGAGGAGGACAGGCTCATGACACCCGACCGCTGGATAGTGACCGTCGCCGGAATCGGCCTGGTCGCCTTCATTATCTGGTTCTTCTGGCTCAAGCGTTCGCGGGGCGTCCGGGCTGCGGAAACGAGCGGCGGCTACCAGGAGGCGATGATCCTCGTGAAGGGCGGCTATACGCCCGACACGATCGTCGTCCGCAGCGGCCGCCCTGTGCGCCTGAACTTCAGACGCGAGGAGACCGCCTCCTGCTCGGACAAGGTGATCTTCCCCGATTTCCAGAAAAGCGCCGATCTGCCGACGGGTGAAACCGTCGCCGTCGAGCTGATGCCCAAGCAACCAGGCGAGTTCGGGTTCTCATGCCCCATGGGCATGTTCCGCGGTCGCCTTGTCGTCGAATAGGAGACCCGCAATGTCGACACATGACCACTCAGACCACGACCACCCGCAAGATTCCTTTCTGACATCCAGAGCAGGCCTCGTCCTGCTTGGCTTCCTTGCGATCGGCGGGTTCCTGCTCTTCACCGAGCACCGCGCCCATGTCTTTGGCGCGCTGTTCTATCTGCTGCCGTTCGGCTGCCTCTTCATGCACTTCTTCATGCATGGAGGACATGGGCATGGCGGGCACGGCGGTCACCGCAACCAGCCCGACGAAAGGAATCCGTCATGAGCGCCGAAACTCAAGCCTATGGCCTCTGGAGCCTGGTCATCGTCAATTCTACCGTCTTCATCCTGTTCGCCTACAGCTTCTTCAAGCCGGCGACGACCCGTGACTGGCGCTCGTTCGGCGCGTTCAGCGCGTTCCTGGTGGCACTGTTCGCGGAGATGTATGGTTTTCCGCTCACCATCTACTTGCTGTCGGGCTGGCTGCAGTCGCGCTATCCGGGGATCGACTGGTTCTCGCACGATGCCGGGCACCTGCTGGAAATGATGTTCGGTTGGCGGGTCAATCCGCATTTCGGACCGTTCCACCTGCTGAGTTTCGTGTTCATCGGCGGCGGGTTCTGGCTGATCGCGGTCGCATGGCGGGTTCTCTACGACGCGCAGCAGAACCGCTCTCTCGCGACGAGCGGACCGTACAGCTATGTCCGGCACCCGCAATATGCCGGCTTCATCCTGGTGATGCTCGGCTTCCTCGTTCAATGGCCGACGCTGCTGACGCTGGCGATGTTCCCGGTGCTGGTCGTCATGTACGTCAGGCTGGCGCGGGTTGAGGAGCGCGATGCGGTTGGCGAATTCGGCCACGCGTATCGCGCGTACATGAAGAATGTACCGGGATTCCTGCCGCGGCTGGATCGCGTCCTTGCACGATCGACCGGCCGGTCCGGTGAAGGCAAGCCGTCATGATCGGGCGCCCATAGTCGGAGGCGCAGCCATGTCGCTCCCTGAAGGCTCGTCAAACCCGCGGCTGGTGCTGACGGCGTATGATGTTCCCAATGACCCGGTCGAAGTCGTCGAGCGCAAGGGACTGGGTCACCCGGACACCATCTGCGATGCCCTTGCTGAAACATTCTCGCGCAATCTGTCCCTGGATTATTTTCGACGCTTTGATCGCATCCTTCACCACAACGTGGACAAGGCGCTTCTGCTGGGCGGTCGGTCTGTGCCCGCTTCCGGGGGCGGCTCTCTCACCAGCCTGATAAACATCTATCTGGCGGGCCGGGCCGCAACTGAAATCGGTGGGGAAAAAATTCCGGTCAGAGAAATAGCGATCGAGGGCTCCCGGTCTTGGCTGAAATTCAACCTGCATGCGCTCGATGCGGAGCGCGACGTCCGATTCCACGTGCTGACCCGACCGGGTTCACGGGACCTGCAGGAGCTGTTTTCGCGCACGTCCGAAGCTCCCTTGGCCAATGATACTTCGATTGGCGTTGGCTACGCGCCGATGAGCACCCTTGAAACCCTGGTGCTCGGCGTAGAGCGGCACATCAATGGAAGAGACCGAATTCGTGTACATCCCGCATGGGGCGAGGATGTAAAGGTGATGGGAGTTCGACAAGGCAAGTCAGTTCGCCTGACCGTCGCTTGCGCCATGATCGGACGTTATCTCGCTCACAGTGATGCTTATTTTGCCGAGATATCCGAGCTTCGGACGCTCGTGGCAGAACTTGCCCGACAGCATGGGTTCACCGTGTCCGAAGTGGACGTCAATGCCGCCGATGGAGCGTCCCAGGGCGCGCCTTATCTCACTGTCACGGGGACTTCAGCCGACGCTGGGGATGACGGCCAAGTAGGCCGCGGCAACAGGGTCAATGGCTTGATTACGCCCTGTCGGCCAATGAGCCTTGAAGCGGCCGCAGGCAAGAACCCGGTATCGCATGTCGGGAAGATCTATAACATCGCGGCGCGGGATATCGCCGAGGCGATCTGCGCCGCCCTATCCGAGATCGCGGCTGCCGAGTGCATGTTGGTGAGCCGGATCGGCGACCCGGTAACTCGACCCGCCCTCGTGCAGTTGAAAGTCT
>NZ_RZST01000353.1:0-5811 GCF_003997575.1 Mesorhizobium sp. M1A.F.Ca.IN.022.07.1.1 | reverse complement strand
GCGCAGGAGCAGCAGACCGACGATCGCGATCTGCGGCGTGGTCAGCGAAAAGCGCTGCGCCATCAGATGTTCGTAGCGCTCGACCCGTGAAGCAACAGCCTGGCGCACCAGACCCTTCTGTTCGAGCGAGCTGAGCGCGCGCCTAACGTCGGTCAGCTCCAGCGCCATCACCGGCTCGCGCGCCGTCTTCTGGTTGGCCGCGGCATGCGCACCGTTCAGCGTCAGCGGATAGACGTCCGGCGTCAGCTCCTTCTTCTCGATCAGCGAGCCGAGCACGCGGGCTTCGACGGAAGAGAGGACGGGGAGATCGGTCATTGGGTTTGGCTTTTCGATAAGGTCGGTTCTCCGGGTACCGATTTTGACAGAAATCGGATCGCCGCGACAAGGCAGAACCTTCGGAACGTCGGCGGGACAGCGCCCCCCTCTGTCCTGCCGGACATCTCCCCCACTTGGGGGGAGATCAGCAGCTTCGCCGACGGCGCTCATCCTTCAACGTTGGCGATTGGCGAAAGCCGCGATGACAGCCAATCTCCCCACCCGTGAGGGAGATGGCCGGCAGGCCAGAGGGGGGCGCGAAGAATCGCTGCGTACGAACTTGAGCCGCTAAACTCTAGACGCGCCGCTCCACCATCATCTTCTTGATCTCCGCGATCGCCTTCGCCGGATTGAGCCCCTTCGGGCAAGTTTGCGCGCAGTTCATGATGGTGTGACAGCGATAGAGCCGGAACGGATCCTCGAGATTGTCGAGCCGCTCGCCGGTCGCCTCATCGCGGGAATCGATCAGCCAGCGATAGGCCTGCAGCAGCGTTGCCGGGCCGAGATAGCGCTCGCCGTTCCACCAGTAGCTTGGGCACGAGGTCGAGCAGCAGGCGCACAGGATGCACTCATAGAGCCCATCGAGCTTCTCGCGGTCTTCATGGCTTTGCAGCCATTCCTTGGCGGGCGTCGGCGAGACCGTCTTCAGCCATGGCTCGATCGAGGCATGCTGGGCATAGAAGTTGGTGAGGTCGGGCACGAGGTCCTTGATCACCGGCATATGCGGCAGCGGATAGATCTTCACCGCGCCGGAAATGTCGTCGGCGCCCTTGGTGCAGGCGAGCGTGTTCGAGCCGTCGATGTTCATGGCGCAGGACCCGCAAATGCCTTCGCGGCAGGAACGGCGCAGCGTCAGCGTCGGGTCGATCTTGTTCTTGATCCACAGCAGCGCGTCGAGCACCATCGGGCCGCAATCGTCCATGTCGACGAAATAAGTGTCCATGCGCGGATTCTCGTCGTCGTCCGGCGACCAGCGGTAGATGCGGTATTCGCGCAGATTGGTGGCGCCCTCCGGCTTCGGCCAGGTCTTGCCCTGCTGGACTTTCGAATTCTTGGGTAGCGTGAGTTCGACCATTACCTGCGGTCCTTTCGGATGACGAGCTTCAGCCCGGACCAGATATCGTTGACGGCCGCGACCTTGACGTCGACAAGGTCGCGCTTGAGCGCCTCGGCGCGGATGACGTCCTCGGTGACGTCGGTCGGCACGTTCGAAGCCTTCTTCGGCCAGGAGACCCAGACCATGCCGTCGCGCTTGATCGCCGTCTCGATGCCGGCCAGGCCGTCCTCGATCTCGGCGCGCTGCCGGGTGAAAGCGTGCACGGCATCGTATTTCCGGTTGCCCGAGATCGCCGACCAGTAGGGCAGCCGATCGACCTCGGCAAACCCGACGGCTCCAGCCAACTCGTCGAGCTCGGGCGGCAGCGCGATGAAGGCGGCGACCATGCCGTCCTTCAGGCCGAGCTTGGCCGCAAGGGGCGTGCCGGAATATCCCGCGGCCGCCAATGCCATGTCAGTAGACCCTGGCCTTTGGCGCGATCTTGGCCAGGCTGATGCCGCCATCCTTTTCCGCCAGCAGCGGGTCGGTGTGCACCGGGCGGTAGGAAAGCGTCACCTTGCCGTCCTCGCCGACGTGGGCCAGCGTGTGCTTGCGCCAGTTGGCGTCGTCGCGCGCCGAGAAATCCTCTCGCGCATGCGCGCCGCGGCTCTCCTTGCGCGCCTCGGCGCCGTAGACCGTGGCGATGGCATTGACCATCAGGTTTTCGAGCTCCAGCGTCTCGACCAGGTCCGAGTTCCAGATCATCGAGCGGTCGAAGACCTTGACGTCCTTGAGCTCGCTCCAGATCTGCGAAACGCGCTTGCAGCCATTTTCCAGCGATTCCTGCGTGCGGAACACCGCTGCGTCTTCCTGCATCGCCCGCTGCATCTTTTCGCGCAGCGCCGCGGTCGGGGTCGAGCCGCTGGCGTGGCGCAGCTTGTCGAAGCGGTCCATGATCTTGTCGATCGATTCCTGATTGGGCGACGGAATCGCCGACTTGCGATCGATCACCTGGCCGGCGCGGATTGCGGCCGCGCGGCCGAACACGACGAGATCGATCAGCGAGTTGGAGCCGAGCCGGTTGGCGCCATGCACGGAGGCGCAGCCGGCCTCGCCCACCGCCATCAGGCCGGGCGACACGCGGTCGGGGTTGTCGAAGCTCGGGTTGAGCGCCTCGCCCCAATAATTGGTCGGCACGCCGCCCATATTGTAGTGGACCGTCGGCAGCACCGGGATCGGCTCCTTGGTCAGGTCGACGCCGGCGAAGATCTTGGCCGATTCCGAGATGCCCGGCAGCCGCTCGTGCAGCACCGCCGGATCGAGATGGTCGAGATGCAGGAAGATGTGGTCCTTGTTCTTGCCGACGCCGCGGCCCTCGCGGATCTCCAGCGTCATGCAGCGCGAGACCACGTCGCGCGAGGCGAGGTCCTTGGCCGACGGCGCGTAGCGCTCCATGAAGCGCTCACCCTCGGAATTGACGAGATAGCCGCCCTCGCCGCGCGCGCCTTCGGTGATCAGGCAGCCGGCGCCGTAGATGCCGGTCGGGTGGAACTGCACGAACTCCATGTCCTGCAGCGGCAGCCCGGCCCGCGCGGCCATGCCGCCGCCGTCGCCGGTGCAGGTATGCGCCGAGGTGGCGGAGAAATAGGCGCGGCCATAGCCGCCGGTCGCCAGCACCACCATCTTTGCCGAGAAGCGGTGGATGGTGCCGTCGTCGAGATTCCACGCCACCACGCCGGTGCATGTGCCGTCCGGCTCCATGATCAGGTCGAGCGCGAAATACTCGATGAAGAACTGCGCGTTGTTCTTCAGCGACTGGCCGTAGAGCGTATGCAGGATGGCATGCCCGGTGCGGTCGGCGGCGGCGCAGGTGCGCTGAACCGGCGGGCCGTCGCCATAATTCATCATGTGGCCGCCGAACGGCCGCTGATAGATCTTGCCCTCTTCGGTGCGCGAGAATGGCACGCCGTAATGCTCGAGCTCATAGACGGCGGCCGGCGCCTCGCGCACCATGTATTCCATGGCGTCGACGTCGCCCAGCCAGTCTGAGCCCTTGACCGTGTCGTACATGTGCCACTGCCAGGAATCTGGGCCCATGTTGGAGAGCGAGGCGGCGATGCCGCCTTGCGCCGCGACCGTGTGCGAGCGTGTCGGAAACACCTTGGTGATGCAGGCGGTGCGCAGCCCCTGCTCGGCCATGCCGAGCGTGGCGCGCAACCCGGCGCCGCCGGCGCCGACGATCACCACATCGAATTTGTGATCGACAAAGGTGTAGGCCGAAGCCGTGCTGGCTGTGTTTGCGCTGGCCAAGACGTCAGCCTCCGAATGCGAGTTTGAGCAGAGCGAAGAGCGAGGCGACGCCGACTGCTATTGAGAAGAATGTGTTGAGGGCGATCAGCGCCAGCTTCATGCCCTCGCCATGCACATAGTCCTCGATGATGACCTGCATGCCGATCCGCATGTGGTAGAGCGCGGAAATCAGCACCAACGACAGCACCAGCGCCACGAAGGGGTTCGCGAGCGACGCCCGCACTTCAGCATAGCCGTGGCCGTTGAGGGCGATCAGGAAGCCGACGAAGAACAGGATGAGCGGGATATTGGCCACCGCCGTCAACCGCTGGCGCCAGAAATGGCCGGTACCCTCACGCGCCGAACCAAGGCCGCGAACCTTCCCGAGCGGCGTGCGCATGTCCGAATTCTTTGCGGTCATCAGAGTGCCCCCCGCGCCATGTAGCCCGCGATCCAGATCAATAGCGTCAGCACGATCGAGCCGGCGAGCGTTGCCCATGCGATCCTCGAGGCGGTGTGTTTTTCGAGCCCGGCGCCGGTGTCCCAGACGAGATGGCGCAACCCGCCCAGCATGTGGTGCATCAGCGCCCAGGTGTAGCCGAACAGGATCAGCCGGCCGAGCCAGGAGCCGAAGGCCCAGTTGACCCAGTCGAACGCAGCCTGCGAACTCGACGCAGCGATCAACCAGGCCGCCACCAGGAGCGTACCGAAATAGAGCGCGCCGCCGGTGATGCGATGGATGATCGACATCGTCATCGTGATCGGGGGCCTGTAAATCGTCAGGTGCGGCGAAAGCGGCCGTTCACGTCTGGCAATTGCGCGGGTGGCTGGTGATTTGCTCATGGCTCCCCCAGATCGGCGTTCCTGAGCCGCGAAGGATGCGGCTTTTGCCGCCACGACATAGGGCCTCGGATAGCGGGTTTCTAATGCGCTTTTTGCACCGCGTCAAAGCCGGAAAATCGTTTTGGAAACGTCATTTAGTCTGACAAAACGGGGAAATTCAGCTTCAATCGATTAGCGGCCGATCTGCAGCCGGCGCAACGTCGCTGCAGTGCAATAAGATCCGTTATCTTTTGCAGCTCTGCGGCGTGGACCCCTTTTTCATCACCAGCGCCTCGCGACCGTCGAACACGATTGCGTCATGCGTCGCCGCTTCCTGGTAGCGGCTGGTCTGGTTGGCGGGCGACGCTGGAAACACTACGGCCGAGCCATCCGGCCTGAGCACGCGCAGAGAAGAGCCGAGATTTTGGATGGTGATCATGCCGCCGTCGCCGCACCTGTAGGTGGCCGTTCCGACGCCGGCTCGCGGCATGGTCAAGTCGGTGGTGATTTTGGTTGCGGGTGGCGAAGCTGTTGCCGATGTCTTGGGCGCTGCGGCAGCTCCGGCCCCGGGAGCGACGGGTTGGCTGGTTGGAACGGGCGAGACTGTTGGCGATAAAGTATTCGCCGCCTTCGGCACGCCGTCCTGCGGCACGCAGGCCGTAGCCGCAAGAAGCAGCGGAACAACGAGCGACAGCCAAATCGCACGGCCAAACATCATGTGCTGCCCCTTTCGTGCGCGGCACGCTAGCCACGCAATGCGCCAAGATCAAGCTCGCCTGGGCCGGGGCGGGGCGATGGACGGAGTGGAGCCAAGGCGCCGAAATTAACCATGTTCATTAAGTTCCCCTCCTGAAGCCTGTCTGCCCCTTAACAAAGGTTAAGAAAGGGTTAATTTCCGATTCGCACGACGTTTGCAGGGCGATCCCGAGGGTCGCACCGTCCAAGGGAGAGCGACATGCGTTCGAATTCAGTGCGGGCAGGCCTGGCGGTCGCGACGCTGGCTGCACTTGCCACCGCCATTGCTGTGCCGGCCGAAGCCGGCCTGCGCCATCACGACCGCGTCTATGCCGATTCCTTCGGCAATCTCGTCATCGACAGCGCCGCCGGCTACAAGCGCATCATCGTCGGTGAGGGCAGGCACGCCAAGCAGCTCTCGAAGTTCACCGGCGCCGGCCAGCCCGACGTCCTCTACGATTCCGACGCTGCCGGTGCCCCGGGCTGCTACCAGCCGCCGGTCTTCATCAAGGGCCGTTCCTATATGTACGGGCTCTCCGACGGCGAGATGCCCAACCTCAGCCCCTGCCGCTGACCGCCGCCGGGACTGCCGGCGCGCGGTCCCGAGCGAGACG
>NZ_RZST01000352.1:0-5842 GCF_003997575.1 Mesorhizobium sp. M1A.F.Ca.IN.022.07.1.1 | reverse complement strand
GTCTATCGCGGCGATGCCGGCATACTGGCTCGGCGCGTTGACGCAGGACCAGCAGTTGACCGCCAGCTTGCGCACCTTGTCGTAGAGATAGGCCCCCTTTTCGCCGTTTGGCCAGATCGACCAGCCCATGCGCCAGCCGGTCATCGCCCAGGTCTTGGACCAGCCGTTGAGCACGATCAGCCTGTCGCGGAGTTCTGGAAAATTGAGCAGCGAGCAGTGGGTCTCGCCGTCATAGGTCATGACATCGTAGATTTCGTCGGAGAGGATCGCGACCTCAGGGTGCTTCTCCAACCCCTTCACGAGTTTGGCGATCTCGTCCCGCGCGGTCACGCCGCCGGTCGGATTGGCGGGCGAGTTTAGGATCAGCAGCCTCGTCTTCGGCGTGATCAGCGCCAGCGTCTCTTCCGCCGAGAAGGCAAAGCCGTTCTCCTCGCGGATCGGCACCGGGATTGGAGCCGCACCCGTGAACTCGATCATCGAGCGATAAATCGGAAAGCCGGGATCGGGATAAAGAATCTCCGCCCCCGGCTCGCCGAACATCAGGATCGCGGCGAACATGGTCGGCTTGCCGCCGGGCAGGATCATCACGCTCTCGGGCGATACTTCGACCCCGGTGGTGGTCAGCGTTCGGCGCACGACCGCCTCGCGCGTGGCTAAAAGGCCGTTGGCAGGCGTGTAGCCGTGGTGGCCATCGCGCAGCGCCTTGATCGCCGCCTCGACGATATGCTGCGGCGTCTTGAAGTCGGGCTGGCCGATGCCGAGGTTGATGATGTCGCGGCCCTGATGGGCAAGCGTCGTTGCCCGCGCGAGCACCGCAAAGGCATTTTCCTCGCCGAGACGATCGAAGGCCGCGATGGTGTGGAGCATTTTTCCCGTCCCTGTGGTTCTTTCTGTGGGCGAGCGTTTTTGTGAGCGTGCGCCAGGAAAAGTCAAACGGATTGGAGCTTTCGGTGTCGGAAAATCTGAAGAATTGGCAGCCACGCCCGCGGCCCGAACGCAAGGCGCTGGAAGGCCGCTATGTCCGGCTCGAGCCACTGAGCGCGTCAAAGCACGGCGACGGCCTCTATGAGGCGTCGTCGGTGCCCGATGCCGGAGGCCGCTTCGCCTGGCTGCCGGACTATCCGCCTGAGAACCGCGCCGCCTTCCAGCCATGGCTCGACAAAGTCGAGGCGAGCGAGGATCCGCTGTTCTTCGCCGTCATCGACAAGCCGAGCGGCAAGATCGCCGGACGTCAGACGCTGATGCGCATTGATGCCGCCAACGGCGTCATCGAGATCGGCAACATCTATTGGGGGCCGCTGATTTCGCGCAGGCCGCAGGCGACGGAAGCACAGTTCCTGTTCACCAAATATGCCTTCGACGAGCTTGGCTATCGCCGCTACGAATGGAAATGCAACAACCGCAACGAGCCGTCGAAACGTGCGGCGGAACGTTTCGGTTTCAAGTTCGAAGGCATTTTCCGCCAGCATCTTGTGGTGAAGGGCGAAAACCGCGATACGGCGTGGTACTCGATCATCGACAAGGAGTGGCCGGCGCTGCGCAAGGCCTATGAGGCCTGGCTCGATCCGGCGAATTTCGATGGCGAGGGCCGCCAAAAGCGACGGCTCGAGGAATTCCGCGCCGAGTCCGGCGCGTAGCAGGAGTTGCGCGATGGCGCATGATCACGGCTCACACGCCCACAGCCACGGCGCCGATCACGTGCACGGGTCGACCGACAAGAAGCGCGTTCTCGTCGCGGGCTGCCTGACAGCGGGCTTCATGATCGCGGAGGCGCTCGGCGGCTGGCTCACCGGCTCGCTGGCGCTGCTTGCGGATGCCGGCCATATGCTGGCGGACGCGATCGCGCTCGGCCTCGCCTGGTATGCCTTCCATCTCACCGGACGTCCCGCCACCGGGCGTCTCACCTACGGCTTCGCTCGCGTGAAGACGCTGGTGGCCTACACCAACGGCATCGCCATCTTCGTCATGGCGCTTTGGATCGTCTACGAGGCCTGGGCGCGGCTGATGCAACCGGCGCCGGTGCTGGGCGGGCCGATGCTGGTGGTGGCGGTCGCCGGCCTGCTGGTCAACGTCGCCTCCTTCCTCGTGCTGCATGGCGGCGACCGCGAGAGCCTCAACATGCGCGGCGCCATACTGCATGTGCTGGGCGACCTGCTTGGCTCGGCCGCGGCAATCGCTGCGGCCCTCATCATCCTCGCCACCGGCTGGACGCCGATCGATCCGATCCTCTCCGTGCTGGTGGCGCTGCTGATCCTGTCGACGGCGTGGTCGCTGATGCGCGAGGCCGCCCATGTGCTGCTCGAAGGCGTGCCGGCAAGCCTCGATCGCGATCTCATCGCCAAGGATCTGGAAGCCGCGGTCAAGGGCGTGCGGGAGGTGCATCACATGCATGTCTGGTCGCTCGACGGCACCAGCAACATGGCGACGCTGCATGCCTGCCTGAATGACGGCGTCGATGCGCATGCTGCGGTGAGCGCCATCAAGAAGCGGCTTGCGGCGAAGCACGGGATCGATCATGCAACGGTGGAGCCCGAGTTCGGCCTGTGCGCCGACAGCCATGACGAGCACGATCATCACCATGATCACGATCATGCGAATGATGCGCCTCGCGATCGCCGCCACTATCACTGAGCCGGTGATGAGCTTCGGATCGAGGGACGGCGCCTGATGGATCGCGAGACGCGCAACGCGGCGATCGCCGCGGCCTGGATACTGCTCCTGTTCGGCCTCGCCGCCTATTTCCTGCCGACCATCATGCTGGCCGCCGGCAAGGTCTCGACGGTCCTTGCGGTCGTCATCGCCGCGCTCTTCATGGTGGGGCTGTTCGTCGTCCTGTGGCTGCGCGGACGCAGCCAACGCAAGAAGGGTCTATGAGATGAGAGTTCTGATTACCGGCGCCGCCGGCATGGTTGGCCGCAAGCTGATCTCAAGGCTGGCCAAGGACGGTGTGCTGCGCGGGCGCAAAATAACCGCGCTCGATCTGCATGATATCGTGCCGCCGCAGGCGCCGAC
This sequence comes from Mesorhizobium sp. M1A.F.Ca.IN.022.07.1.1, assembly GCF_003997575.1. Taxonomy (NCBI): domain Bacteria; kingdom Pseudomonadati; phylum Pseudomonadota; class Alphaproteobacteria; order Hyphomicrobiales; family Phyllobacteriaceae; genus Mesorhizobium; species Mesorhizobium sp. M1A.F.Ca.IN.022.07.1.1. The sequence goes on along the minus strand of NZ_RZST01000352.1, from coordinate 2,830 downwards.
GCTCGCCGGAGTCGATGTCTCGATCCACACCGGCGATCTTTCCACGCCCGGTGCGACGGCCAAGCTCGTTGCTTCCCGCCCGGACGTGATTTTCCATCTCGCCGGCATCGTTTCCGGCGAGGCGGAGGCCAATTTCGACCTCGGCTACCGCGTCAATCTCGACGGCACGCGCGCTTTGTTCGACGCGGTGCGGGTGGCGGGCTTCGCGCCGCGCCTTGTCTTCACCTCGTCGATCGCGGTGTTCGGCGCGCCGTTCCCGGATGTCATCCCGGACGAGTTCCATCCGACGCCGCTCACCTCCTACGGCACGCAGAAGCTGATCAGTGAGGCGCTGCTTGCCGACTACTCGCGGCGCGGAGTCTTCGACGGCATCGGCATCCGGCTGCCCACCATCTGCGTGCGGCCGGGCAGGCCGAACAAGGCGGCGTCGAGCTTCTTCTCAGGGATTATCCGCGAGCCGCTCAGCGGCCAGGAGGCGATCCTGCCGGTGCCGCGCTCGGTGCTGCACACGCATGCCAGCCCGCGATCGGCGGTGAATTTCCTGATCCATGCGGCCGAAATCGATGGCGATAAGGTCGGGCCGCGGCGCAATCTCACCATGCCCGGCGTGGCGGTCACCGTCGGCGAGCAGATCGAAGCGCTCGGGCGCATAGCCGGCGCCGAGGTGGTCAAACGGATCCGCGAGCGGCCCGACGAAACGATCTGGGCGATCGTCAGAGGCTGGCCGACGCGCTTCGAGGCGCGCCGCTCGCGGGAACTGGGTTTTGTCGCCGAGAAGAATTTTGACGAGATCATCCGCGCCCATATCGAGGACGAACTCGACGGAAGGATCGGATGACAGTTTCGGTCGGCTTCAGACGCCGCCCGTCAGGCTGGCCGACAAGAGCAGCAGGCCAACGAGGAAGATGAAGGCGGCGCCGCCGATCTCGACGATCGAATGGATGCGGTTGCCGATGCGTCCGTCGCCGGCGAAATAGACAGCCCAGTTCTTGGCCGTCACCGCGATCGTCGCCAGCGCGGAGACGGTGATCGCGGTGCCGATCGACATGGCGAGCACCGAGAGCAGGCCGCCGAGCCAGAGACCGTTGAGGAGCGCGAAGCTCAGCACGATCAGCGCGCCGGAGCAGGGGCGGATGCCGACGGCGGCCACCGCCGACCAGGCGGTCTTCCAGTCGAAGCGATCGCCCGAAAGCAGCGCCGGATCCGGCGCGTGCGAATGGCCGCAGGTGTCGCAGACTTCGCCCGGGCCGTGGTGATGTTGCCCAGCGTGAGCATGGTCGTGCGCCGCGTGGTCGTGATCATGCGCCTTGTGATCAGTCGCCTCATGGCTGTGCGCATGCGAATGCGCGGCATGATCATGGTCGTGATGCGCGTGCGAGTGCGTCGAGTGGGCATGCGCGGAATGCGAATGGGAGTGGGAATGACCGGCATGGGAATGCGCGTGAGCATGCGAGTGCCCGCCATGCGAGTGGCCGGCATGGGCCGCCGACAGACTGTAGGCCGGACCGGCGCCGAACCACCGAAGAATGGCCGGGCCCGCCTTGCGCCACAGTAGCCAGGCGCCGAACAGCGTCACCAGCACATAACTCGAGATCTCAAGAAACCATGCCGCGTCGGTCATCGACACCGCCGTGCCGCGCAGCACGAAATAGGCAAGCATCATGACGACGATCGCGGTCAGCCCCTGCAGCAGCGCCGAGACGAAGGACAGCATGATCCCGCGCTTCAGCGCCACTTCGTTGGCGACCATGTAGGACGAAATCACCGCCTTGCCGTGGCCGGGCCCGGCGGCGTGGAAAATGCCGTAGGCGAAGGACAGGCCGACCAGCAGCCAGAGCTTGCTGCCGTCCTGGCGCATGGCTTTCATGGCGGCCGCCAGCGAATGGTAAAATTCCTGCTGCCTAAGGTTGATCCACATCAGGATATGGGCGAACGGACCGGTCGTGCTCGGCGCCATGCCGTCATTGGTGCCGATGCCGAGCGAGCTCTGGGCATGAGCGACGCCGGGTAGATGCATCATGACCAAGGTGGCGGCCGCGAGGCCGAGCGCCAGGCGCAGCGACGGTTTCATCACCGATTATCCTTCCGGCGGACAGTTCAGTTCGAGCTTGGTGGCGAAGATCTTGCTCATGTCGGTGCCCGTCGGATCGTTGAAGAACGCTTCCGTCAGGGTCTTCTGGTTTTCCTTGATCGCTTCGTCCGGATCGGGACGGATCACCTTCTTGGTGCAATTCGCGGGCAATCCCTCAACGGTGAGGTTGGCGTCGTCGGTGAAGTCGATCGCCGTGTAGAAGGTCGGATCGTAGACGCCGATGTCGATCTTGCCGGCGAGTTTGATCGGCGTCTTCGGCTGCGACTCGAACAGAATGATCAGCTGGTCGTTGTCGAAGCTCGCCATCAGATGCGGCGGAGGGACCATGGACACGTCCTTGCCGTCCTGCGTGACCAGCTGGAAATAGTTGAACTCGGCCAGCGAGGAATGGACGGTGTCGGCCACTTCCTTGAGCTCTTTGTCGTCAAGCTTCAGATCGGAGTTCTTGTCGAACTCCATCATCACTGTACTCGAAAACAGATCGTCGAAGCGCCAAAGGTGGCGCAGCGCCGTCACACTTTGGTGATCCGCGCTGAGGATGACGTCGAGGCGAGCCTCGGCGAAGACGTGCGGGTGCACCTCGGCGGGCTCTACCGCGGCAAAGGTGGCCGCAATTGCCGAAGCCAGTACGATTGCTTGCCGTTTCAGGTGCATTCCGGGCCGCGATTCCATCGACTTTGGGAGTGGGCTCCGAGAGTTAACAGAAAGGGGGCGAAAATGGGACGCGCTCTCGGAGAG